>CAISKJ010000032.1 GCA_903885885.1 uncultured delta proteobacterium | reverse complement strand
CGGAACGGCGGTGTCTTCGAAGAAGCGGCCGTGGCACATCGCGCGGTCGCCGCCGATGCGGCGGCACTCGACCTCACGCGCCGACGCGATCGCGCGGCGCACGGCGAGGTCCCACGTGTTGACGAGCTGCTCGGTGGCGCCGGTCACGAAGTACCAGTTCGCACCGTCGCCGGAGCGGGCGGTGCGCGCGGTACGCTCTTCGGCCGTCGGCGTACGGTACTCGAGGACGCCGTTGACCTCGCGCTCCATGTGGTCTTGGAACTCCGAGGGCATCTCGGGGTTCACGTAGTAGACGATGGGGCGCACCTTGCGGGCGGTGTACGGGATCGTGCAGGCGCCCACGGTCGTGTCGCAGTACGACCCCGCCGGCGCCGTCGAGCACTCGCCCGCGATGGGCGCGCTGTCGTTGGGGCGCGCCTGGCAGGTGATGAGGTTCCCCTGCGCGTCGCGCGCGTGCGACTGCATCCACACGTTGTGGATCATCGCGTAGCGATGGAAGTTGGAGTCCGTCGCGCCGTAGTTCGGGTCGAAGCCGTTGCGCGTCGCGATGGGGCCGCCCACGAGCTCGTGGGGGGCGCGCGTCTTGTCGAGCGGCTGGAAGTCGCGGTCGGTGACGCGGCGGAACGACGTGCGGATCGTCGTCTCCTGCGGGTTGCAGTCGTACGAGTCAGACCCCGTGAAGAGGTTGTAGATCATGCAGGTCGGGTAGGGGAACCCGAACATGTTGCTCATCTCGGGGCTGACGATCCACTTCGACGAGACGTCGAAGTAGCCCGTGTCGCTCGCGGCGTCGACGTAGCGCGCGTTCGCCTGGTTGACGCGGAACTGCGACGGGCAGTCGTTCTGCCAACCGTAGAGCGCGTGCACCATCTCGCGCGAACGACCGTTGACCGTGACGTTGACCTTGTCGCCAAGCGCGTTGCGCGAGGCTTCGGGCACGTCGGTCGCGGGCATGAGCGCCTCGCACAGGTTCGGCGCGAACTGCGAGCGGGGGTCTTGCACCGTCCAGCGGGCGGGCTGAAACGAAAGGTCGCCGAAGAGGGCGCCGTAGAAGAGCCACGACCAGTCGGGGTTCTCGACGAGGTTCTGCGACCAGTCGACGCGCATGAACTCGCGCAGGTGCGCGGGGCGGTCGGCGCGGTTCTCGACCACCACGTTCACGGGCTCGCCCGTGGTCGGGTTGTAGTCGTTGCGAATGTCGAACTGATCTTCGATGCGGTAGGCCGCAACGATGAGGCCCGTGGGCGTGCGGCCGCCGACACCGCGCCCATCGGCGTTGGTGACGTAGTCGTACGACTTGCGCGCGATCAGGAGCTCAGGCGTGATCTCCCAGTGGATGCGGTCGACGTCGTCGTAGGTGCCGACGGGGATCATCCCCTGCGACGGCGGCGCATCGACGACGTAGTTGTTCGAGTAGAACTCGGGGTCGTCACGGCCATCGACGAGGTCGGCACCGACGAAGAAGTGCTTGTTGAGCGCCATCGGCTGGACGCGGTTGATCGGGTCTCGCTCTTGCGCGCAGTCGGCGTTGCCCACCGCGAACGCGCCGAGGAGCATGAGCCCCATGGTGCGCCCGGAACGAGCTGCTTGCCGACGGGTCGCCTGCGCCCGCCACCGGTCCCACCGGCTTCCTGAATCACCGGACATCGAGAAACCTCCACGTACGAAAAGGTCTTCCGGACCTTCCGAGGGGTGCATCCAGCAAGCTCGATGCCATCACGACATCTGCTTGTTTTGCTGTTCCTCGTGGGGTTCGGAGGGGACCCGTTAGAAAACTAACCAACGGGCGCGCGGAACATACCGGAGGGGCTCAGGGAATCAACAGGGTCCGTGCGCTCTCGACGCGCGCGCCGCCCCATTCGCAGGGCCTCGGGATCGCGCTCAGAGCACGGCGGCGAGCACCCAGGCGCGCAGATCGTCGGTGTTCTGTCGCTTCGCGGCCACGACGGGGAAGGCCCCAGCCTCGATCACGGCCTGCAGCGAAGTTCGTGTGCGGGGCCCCGTCGCGAGCAGCCACGCCGCACCGAGCGCGATCTCGCAGCGCGCAGGGTCGCGTGCTGCCCACTGGCGCGCGAGGGCGGCCACCGCGTCGAGCGCCTTGCGCAGCGGGGCGCCATAGAGATTGTGGGCGGCATCGATCCCCTCGGTCACGAGCCGCACGAGCACCCTCGCGGTGGCCACGAGCCGACGGAGCTCTGCATCGTCGCCACCGGCGTCGTCGTCCCACAGCCCCGACGCGAGCTGGCGGGCGAAGAGCTCGCCGAGCGCTTCGACCGCGCGGACAGGCTTCTTGGCGGGACGAGCCTCTTCGCGCGCCGACCCGCCGCCCCCGCGGCCGACGGCCTTGGCGGCCTTGGGCGGCGCCGCAAACGCGGGCGCTTCGTCCATCGACAGGGGTGCCTCGACCTCGCGCTCCATCGCGTCGTCGGCGAAGGCGTCGGCGAAGGCCTCGCCGGCCACCGCGGTGTCGTCGTCGGCGGGCGTAGCGTCGTAGCGCACGAAGCCCCCCGAGACGCCCGACGGCATGGCGGCGCGCGCGAACATCGGTGCCATGGCCGACGGTGCCATGGCCGACATCATGGGCGCGGGCAGCGGGCCCATCGGAGGCATCGCGCGCTTGCGCTTCGAGGCGGGGGCCGGGTGCGACGCCATCGCGCCCCCGAGCGGGGGAAGCGCTGCAGGCGCGCGCGACGCGTCGAACATCGCCCAACCCGCGGGCGCGTTGACGGGCACGACGGCGGTGTCGGGCATGGCCGTCGTGCGACGGTCACCGGTGCGATGCTCGACCACCACGAAGGAGGTGAAGCGCGAGGCGACACCGTGCGCGACGCTCAGCTCCACGATGCGCTGCTTCATCGTGTCGGCGCGGCGCCCCTCGACGCGGGCGGCCTCGAGGTCGCGAATGCGCTCGGCGGCCCACAGCGTCGCCACGACCGGGCGCGAGGCCTCGTCGGGGAGCGCGAGCGGCACCTTCATCGCGAAGGGCTCGCCGCGGTATCGCCCCTGAATCTCGGCCGTCGCGCTTCCGCCGCGGGCGTAGCGCGCGTGGAGCGACCAGGCCTCGCCGTCGACCACGTCGGGCGCCTTCGCCGGGGCCACCTCGCCCACCTCGACGCCCTCGAAGCGCACGACGACGTCGGTGATGCGCGGCGCGACGGAGCGCGCGAACTGGGCCACGACCTTCTCGTCGATGCGCTCGCCGGGGTGGATGAACTCCACCGCGCCGCCCGTGTCGCGCGCGAGGTCGCGCAGGAGGGCGTCGCTCACGTTGGTGCCGATGCCGAAGGAGCACACCCGTGTACGTGCGGCCCCGCGGCGCGCGAGCACCGCGCGGAGGATCTCGGCCTCGTTGCCCACCTGCCCGTCGGTGAGGAGGATCACGGCGCCGCCGTCGGCCATCGCGGTGGCGCGCGTGAGCGGCTCGAGGAGCTCGGTGCCGCCGTCGGCCTGGAGCGCCTCGATCCACCGGTCGGCTCGCGCGAGCGAGGCCTCGTTGAACGGCTGCGGCGCGCCCGAGAAGCACCGGTGCGTGCTCGAGAACGCGATGACGTTGAAGCGGTCGCCCGCGCGCAGGTGCCGCAAGCAGAGGCGCAGCGCAGCGCGCGCCTCGCGGATCGCGTCGCCCTCCATCGAGCCCGACACGTCGATGAGGAACACCACCGTCGCGTTGCGCGTGGCCTCGGCGCCGAGGTCGTAGAGGTCGGGCACGATCGAGAGCGAGAGGTACCCCTCGGCCCCCGCCTCGCGGTGCGCCGCGACCGCCGTAGACTGGGTGAGCCCGCCCTCGGCGTAGCTCGCGGTGAGCACCACGTCGCGGTCGAGGGCCACCTCGGTCTGCGCGAAGCGAACGCGCGCGCGCGCCCCATCGACGGCGACCGCGATGGCGTGCGAGGGCGACTCGACGCGCACGGCGCGGCCGAGGTCGAAGGTGAGGTCGAGGCGCAGCCCGTACGGGATGACGTCGGCGCGCGGCGGCGTGATGCGATCGGCGTCGGGGACACGGTCGGTGGGGGCGTGGGCGCCGTGGCCCGTGCGGTCGCCCGCGACGGCGCCAGGGATGTAGCGCGGCGCGACGAGCGTAGGGATCATCCACCGCAGCGAGCCCTCATCGACCAGGACGCGCTGCACATACTCGACCTCGACGACCGTCTCTTCGCCGGGGAGCAGGTTGCCCACCGTGGCGGTGAACACATTGGCCCGCTCCTGCTCGAGGAGGGCCGCGCCGTGGCCCGCGACGATGGCGTCGTCGTACGCGCGGAAGGCCGCCTCGCGCTCCTGCACGGCGCCCTCGAAGCGTCGCCCCTCGCAGGTCATCGAGAAGCCCGTGAGCGTCGCCTCGGAGG
>CAISKJ010000031.1 GCA_903885885.1 uncultured delta proteobacterium | reverse complement strand
GTCCTCGCGTAGAAGGAGAGGCTGTCGGCGCGAGCGAACGCGCGCCCCGGCGGGGCCCACCTCGACGGTCGCGCGGAGGTAGGCCACACCCACGCCGCGGGGCACGAAGCGCAGGTCTTCGGGCCGCTCCCACGCCCAGAGTACGAGCGCGGGAGGCGGGTCGGCGCGCGCGAGCGCGGGCGCGAGGAGCAGGGCCGCCGTTGCGACGAGGGCGCGCATGGGCTCAGACTCAGGTTTGGCTCTTGACGGAGCGTCTTCGGGGGGCTTGAGGCGCCGGAGCTCCCGACCGATGGTGGCGTTACCACACGACCCCAACGATCGGAAACTCCGTGCCCAAGGACAGTGCTCGCACGTTCCTGCGTGCGTTGGAAGTGTTTCGCCCTGCGTTCACCGCGGCGACGTTCGCGCGCTGGTTGTTGCTGATGGCGGCCTGGGTGCTGTGCACCGAACGTCACGCGATCACCGAGTGCCTCGTGGTCAGCGGCGCGGCCGGTGCGTGGGAGCACTCGGCGTTCCATCGTGTCTTCTCGCGCAGGCGCTGGGACCTCGACGCGCTGGGCAAGCTGTGGCTCGTGGAGCTCGTGGCGCGCATGGCTGCCCGCGGCCTGCGATTGCAGTTCGTGATCGATGACACACTCGGTTCGCACAAGGGGCCCAAGGTCTTCGGGCTGGGCACGCATCTGGATGCCGTGCGCTCAACGCGCAAGACCAAGGTCTTCACCTTCGGCCACGTCTGGGTGACCTGCGCGCTGGTGGTCACGGTGCCCTTCTCCACCCGTCCCTTCGCCATCCCACTGCTGTTCCGGCTGTACCGCAGCAAGAAGGAGTGCGCGAAGAATGGCGGTTCCTACCGCAAGAAGACCGAGCAGGCGCGCGAGCTGGTGGAGCTGCTGATCGCGTGGCTGCCCGAGGCCGCGTTCGATCTGTTGCTGGACTCCGGTTACACCACGCGCGCGTTGCTCCGGGGCCTTCCCACGCGAGTGCGCGTGCTGGGCGCCATGACCGTGCGGGCGTCGCTGCTGGACGCGGCGGGGCGCACGCTGCGCAACGGTCGCCACAGCGCCAAGGGCGCGCCGCTCCCCGCGTGCGCGGCGTGGGCCGACGACGACCGACGCCCCTGGCAGACCGTAGCGGCGCACGTGTACGGGGGCCTGCGCGAGATGCAGATCAAGACCGAGGTGGTGCTGTGGTGGCACGTGTTGGGAGCACAGCCGGTCCGCATCGTGCTGCTGCGATGCGCGACCGGTACGACGCCGCTGCGCGTATTCCTGTGCACCGATGTGGCGCTCGACGTGCCGTCGATCCTGAACGGGTACTCGCGCCGCTGGGCGGTGGAAGTGTTCTATTTTGAAGTGAAACAATTCCTGGGACTGTGCGCGTCGCGAGCCCGCTTGGAGTGGGCGGTGCGTCGCACCGCGCCGTGCGTGGGCCTGCTGTACGGGGTGCTGGTGATGTGGTTCTGGGAGCAGTCCGAGCGCGGGCTACGGGCCGTGGTGCCCAACCGCCCCTGGTATGGCCACAAGGAGAACGTGAGCTTCGAGGACATCGTGCGGACCGCGCGCGTTGCCCTGAGCGGGCGCACCTTGCTCGATCAAGTCGAGGAGGTCGCGCCGCTGCGCCGCGCGCACCGTCGCACGGTCGCACCCACGCCCACTCAGCATCGCGCGGCATGAGCACGTCGCGCACGGCGCCGCGCGCCGCGACACCCAGACGACATCGCGCGCGTGCCTCCCGGCGATCGCTCGTGATGCCTACGCGCGGCGCGACCAGCACCCCAGAGCGCGACGTCATGCGCTCGTAGGAAAGGCCTCAGAGAAAGGGCTGGGGCTTGCCGCGAGGACGCGGCTACACCCCAGGTCGATCCATATCCTCGTGGCTCGTTGGCCGCGCCCGTTTGCACCAGGCCTTCACGCCCGGCGCAATCGTCAAGAGCCAAACCTGAGTCAGAACCAGAACGGCGTCGCGCGCGCCTCGGGCGAGTCGGGGTACACGCGGTGGAGCGCCTGGAACGCGGCCCGCGACGCCGCGTGTACGGGCGCGCCGCGGGCGCAGCCGTTGTTGCGCGTGCCCGTCACGGCGGAGGCGAGCAGCGCGGGCAGCTGTGGGTCGCGGGGCAGCGCGCGCGCGAGCCGCGCCGCCTCGC
>CAISKJ010000030.1 GCA_903885885.1 uncultured delta proteobacterium | reverse complement strand
CGAGCACGCGGCGCCCTTCGTCGAGATGCGCCTCATGGACCCCGTCGAGCGCACGCTCCTCGAGCCGAGGGACCTCCTGAGCCGCGGGCTCCCGCCCTTCGAGCGCAGGCTCGTGGCGCTCGGCAAGCCCCTCTCGCGCGGCCGCAAGGGCATCGAGCTCGCGGGCGCGTCGGCCTCGGTGGCGCTCCACCTCTTGCGCGAGGCGCGCCGCGAGGTGCTCGTCGGCGAGACCGGCCGCGAGCCCGCGCGCTTCTCCGACGACCTCGCCATGTTGTGCCTCGTGCGCACCACGCTCGCGCGCGCCGCGCTCTCGCTCCGCGCCGACCACACCGCGACGACGGAGCCCGCCGCCGAGGCCGTGCCCGCCCTCGAAGGGCGCTGGCAGACGGCCGACGGCGCGCTCGACGTGTCGGCCAGCGAGGCCGTGCTCCTCTCGGGGCCCTTCGCGTTCGTGTGGGTGCCCGCGCGCGCCACGTTCTTCCCCATCGACCCCACCGTCGACCTCGACGTCGCGTGGAACGTCCACTGCCGCCCCTCCGCCGAGCTCCCCGTGCGCCACGCCGCGAGCGTGTACGCGGGCCTGCAGCGCGCGCTCGCGGGCCGCGCCGTGGCCCTCCCGCCGCCCGAGCAGATGGGCCTCGCCGCGCGCGCCGTCGCGCACGTTACGCTCCGCGTCGCGGGCGCTCCCCTCGACGTGCGCGCCACCCTCGAGGCCCGCTACGAGTTCGGCACCCTCGAGCTCACGCCGTCGGGGCCCGTGAACACCGTCGACTTCGAACACGACGTGCGCCGCGACCTCGCCCACGAAGAGCTCGCCGTGGCCCGCGTGGCCGCCGCAGGCCTGCGCTGGAGCGACGCCGAGCGCGCGTGGATCGCCACGCAGCAGGAGGCCGTCGAGTTCTGGGTGCGCGGCATCCCCAACCTCCGCGACGCCCACGGCGCCACGCTCTCGCTCCTGGTGGCCGAGAACCTCCGCCGCGTGGCCGTGCGCCCCCCCGTGAAGGCCCGCGTGCGCGTCTCGCTGCAGGGCGGCCTCCTCGACACCGAGGTGCGCTTCGACGCCGGCGAGCTCGCGGCCGACATCGAGGCCGTGCGCGAGGCGCTGCGCAACAAGCGCCGCTGGGTCACCCTCGACGACGGCTCCGTCGCCGAGCTCCAAGACGCCCTCGCGGGCTTCGTCGACGAGCTCGCCGAGGTGCTCCCCGCGAAGGGCGACAAGCGCGCGAAGCAGGCGAAGGTCAAGCTCGCGGCGCACCAGCTCGGCCGCGTAGAGCGTTGGATCGACGCGGGCGTCGGCGGCGAGATCGACCCCGAGGTCGACGCCTTTCGCGCCCGGCTCCGCGCGCTCGCGGTCAACGGCGACGCCGACATCCCCAAAGGGCTCAACGCCTCACTGAGGCCCTACCAGATGCAGGGCGCCGCGTGGCTGCAGTTTCTCGACGGCCTGGGCACCGGCGGCATCCTCGCCGACGACATGGGCCTCGGTAAGACCGTCACGGCCCTCTCGGTGCTCCAGTGGCGCACCGAGCGCGACGGCCGCGCGCCCTCGCTCGTGGTGTGCCCCACCTCGGTGGCGCCCAACTGGGTGCGCGAGGCGGCGCGCTTCACCCCCGGCCTCGTGGTGCACCTCTACCACGGCATCGCGCGCGAGAAAGACCCGGCCCTCCTCGAGGCCGCCGACATCGTGGTCACCACCTACGCGCTCCTGCGAAGGGACATCGCGCTCCTCGCGGCGGTGAAGTTCCGCTACGCCATCCTCGACGAGGCGCAGAACATCAAGAACGCCGGCGCGCAGACCGCCCAGGCCGCGCGCGAGCTCAACGCCGAGCGGCGCCTCGCGCTCACGGGCACGCCCGTCGAGAATCACCTCGGCGAGCTGTGGTCGATCATGGACTACTGCAACCCCGGCATGCTCGGCTCGGCGCGCGAGTTCTCGTCGCGCTACGAGCGCGGCATCGCCATCGACGCGAAGGGCCCCGAGGCCGTGCGGCTGCGCGCCATGGTGCGGCCCTTCCTCCTGCGGCGCACCAAGCGCGAGGTGCTGCGCGAGCTCCCGCCGAAGCAGGAGATCGACCAGCTCTGCGCGCCCACCGCGCGGCAGCGCAGGCTCTACGACGCGCTCTCGGCCACGCTCCTCGCCGACGT
>CAISKJ010000029.1 GCA_903885885.1 uncultured delta proteobacterium | reverse complement strand
GAGAAGTATCCCCCGTCGCTCGCCTACCTGCTCATGACGCTCGGCCCCGCGCTCCTCGCGTGGGGCGCCCTCTCGGGCCGGGACCTCGCGCGCGTTCGCGCCGTGGTCACCTTCGGGCGCGTCCCGCTGTTCTTCTATGTGCTGCACCTGCCGTGGTTGCACGCGCTCGCGGGGCTGTGGGTGCTCGCGCATGGCTCCCTCGCGGCGGCCCTCGCGTCGCCGCACGGCGCCAACGGATCGCTCCCGGTGGTGTACGGCCTGTGGCTCGTCGGGGTGCTCACGCTGTGGCCCCTGTGCCGGTGGTTCGACGGCGTGAAATCTCGCCACCACGGCGCGTGGTGGACGCACTACACGTAGCGACTCACGGCGGAATGGGCACGCACGCCGCGCCGCCCACGCACATCTGCCCGGCGGGGCAGCACTGGCACGGGCACGGACGGTCGCCCGACGGGCACACCACCGCGACGCAGCGGTTGAGGGCGCACACCTCGTCGCAGCGGCAGCCCGACGCGCAGCTCGCGTCGGAGCAGTAGTACCGGCGCGCGTCGACGCTGTCGCGCGTGCACGTCGAGCCCGGGTCACACACGCCCGCGCACTGACCGCCGCAGCCGTCGGAGACGCCGCAGCGAACGCCCGGCGGGCAGCGCGGAACGCACACGCAGCGGCGCGCGACGGTGTCGCACACCTCCCCCTCGGCGCACACGCGCCCCACGCCGCACGTGGGCCCGCCGGGGCACGCGTTGGGAATGTCGACGCCGCACGTGACCGTGAGCGGGTTGGTGGTGCACGCGGGGATGCAGCGGCACACGCCGCCCTGACAGTCGGTGCGCGCGGGGCAGGGGTTGTTGCACGCGCCGCAGTGCGCGTTGTCGCTCGCGAGGTTGACGCAGCGCGTGCCGCAGAGCGACAGCGGCGCGGGGCAGGTGCACACGCCGCCGACGCAGTTGGTGCCCGCGGGGCAGACGTTGCCGCACATGCCGCAGTGGTCGTTGTCGGTGCGCGGGTCGACGCACTCGGCGCCGCACATCATCCGGGGCGGCGCGCACCCGCCGCCGCCGCCGCCGCCGCCGTCGGGCGGCTCTTCGGTCGAGGGCTCGCAGCGCTGCGTGGCGGGGTTGCAGCGGTTGCGCGCCGGGCACCCGGTGCCCAGGCCGCAGGAGGGCGCGCCGGGGCAGCCGTTGGGGATCGGCATGCCGCACGCGACGTTGCCCGACTCTTCGATCGGCGGGCAGCGCGTGACGCAGATGCACCGTCGCGTCGCGAGGTCGCAGCGCTCGCCGACGCCGCAGCCGAGCTCGCACTGCCCGCCGCAGCCGTCGTCGTCGCCGCAGGCGCTCGCGGGCGTGCAGCGGCTCGTGCACGCGCACGTGAACAGCACCGGGTCGCAGGTGGCGAAGGGGTTGGGGCAGGGGCCCACGCAGCGCCCGCCGCAGCCGTCGTCGGTGCCGCAGGGCGTGTCGGCCTGACAGAGGCTGTTGCACACGCAGCGGCCGGTGACGCAGCGGTCGCGCGGCGAGCGGTCGCAGCGCGGCTCGCACCCGCAGGTGGGCGTGCAGCGGCCGTCGACGCAGAGCGCCCCCGGCGCGCAGGTGACGCCCGCGCAGGGGTTGTTCACACAACGGCCGTCGGCGCACACCTCCGTCGCGGCGCAGGTGACGCCGTCGCAGGGCGAGCGCGGCAGGCAGCGGACGTGGCAGGTGAAGCCGTCGTCGCACACGCCGGGGCAGGGCGTGATGCGCGTGCAGCGGCCCGTGCCGTCGTCGCAGAACTGCCCCGCGGGGCAGCGCACGCCCTCGCAGGGCGCGGGAAAGCACCCCGCCACGCAGCGCCCCGAGAAGCAGGTCTCGGTCTCGGCGCAGGTGACGCCCTCGCAGAGGTCGCGCACGGGCACGCAGCGCATCTCGCAGCGGTCGCCGCCGCAGGGGGTCTCCGCGGCGAGGCACACGTCTTCGGCGCAGCGACCCTGGAGGCACCGCTGCCCGCGCGCGCACCCGCGGTCGCTCTCGCACGCGGCGGGCGCGTCGCGCGCGACGGCGGCGTCGCCCGGCGCATCGCCGGGCGGCACGTCGAAGCGCGGCACGTAGAAGTAGG
>CAISKJ010000028.1 GCA_903885885.1 uncultured delta proteobacterium | reverse complement strand
GCCGACGCCGACGCCCCTCGATGTCGCCACGGGCGTGTCGGGCGAGGCGCTCTCGGCCCGCGTCGAGCTGCACCCGCCGGGGGCCGACCTCGGTCCCGCCGCGACGCCCCTCCACGGCCTCGCGCTGTGGACGCGCGGCACCGCGACGCGCATGGGGGTGAGCGTACGCTTCGAGGGCGGCGTCGCCGTCGACTACGCCATCCGCGGCGTGCCCGCGCGCGCCACCTTCGGGCCCACGGGGAGCTTCGTGATCTCCGTCGACCTCGCGCAGTGGTTCGACCGCGCCGACTTCAGCACGCTGCCGCCCGCAGCGGCCGGTGAGGCGGCGCCCATCACCATGAGCAGCGAGGTGGCCAACGGGCTCTACCGCGGCGCCACCAACGGGGCCGCGTACCTCTTCGCCTGGACGACGGGCGCGCCCGATCGCTGAGGGCTTCACACCAACGACCGATGGGAGTTTCACGATGCGATCGCTTCGATCTGCGATGATGGCGCTGGCCCTGGCCGCGATGGGGTGCGGCCCCGACAGCGGCACCGGAACGGTGCGCGTGTCGGTGTGGGGCGAGGCGTACATTCAAGACATGATTCCCCCGGTGACGGGGGCCGAGGCGGGCCTCGAGAACGGGTGGACGGTGCGCTACGCGAAGTTCCTGGTGAACCTCGGCGGCGTGCGCCTCGCCACCAGCCCGGGCGCCGCGCCGAGCGGCACCCTCGCGGGCTTTCGCGTCTTCGACCTGCACACGCTCACGGGGCCGCTCGTGATCGGCACGTTCGCAGGCGTGAGCGCCGAGCGCCAGGCCGACGTGCGCTACGCGATCGCGCCCGTCGATGCCTCATCCTCCGCGGGCAACGCCACCGCCGCCGACGTCGCCCTCCTGCGCGCAGGCAACTCCGCCGTGTACGTCGAGGGCACGGCGTCGAAGGCCGGCGTCGCCGACGTGCGCTTTCGCTGGGGCTTCACGGGGCGCACCGACTTCTTCGACTGCCACGACGCCACCGAGCAGCTCGGCGTCGCCGTGCCCACGAGCGGCACCGCGTCGATGCAGCTCACCATTCACGGCGACCACCTCTTCTACGACGACCTGCAGAGCCCCGACGCGCGCCTGCGCTTCGACGCCATCGCCGGGGCCGACGCCAACGGCGACCGCGAGGTGACCCTCGACGAGCTCGGCGCCGTGCAGCTCACGACCCTCCCGATGACGCAGTACAGCACCGGCCCCCTGCCCAACGTGCGCACGCTGCGAGACTTTGTGACATATCTCGTCTCTACGGTGGGGCACTTCAACGGCGAGGGGCACTGCCAGGAGCGGCGCTCGTAGTCGTCACGAATCAGGCCCGCGGGGAGGGCGCGTGGTACACCGCACGGCAGCCATGATCCCTCGAAGGCGCCTCGCGTTCGTGCTCGCCGCGCTCCCCCTCGCGCTCCGCGCGGCGCGCGCCTCGGCGCAGACCGATGGAGCGCCCGTCGAGGTCGCGGTGGGCGAGACGGTGACCATCGCTCTTCCGCGCAGCCCCATGATCATCGACAGCGAGAGCCGCGCGGTGGCCACCTTCG
>CAISKJ010000027.1 GCA_903885885.1 uncultured delta proteobacterium | reverse complement strand
CCGCGCTCGGCGCCCTGCTCCTCTTCGGGGATCGCGAAGCACGTGAAGGCCTTTGTTTCGAGCATCTGCGACGCGCACCAGCGCTCGTAGAGGTGCACGAGCTCGGCCACGCGGTGCCACGCGCCGCGCCCCGCCATGAAGTACAAGAGCACACCCTCGACGGGCGGAAACATGCGCGCGAAGAGCTCCCACCGGCGCGGCTTGAAGAGCGTGCGGAGCGAGGCCACCTCGGACTTCACCGCCTCGGCGTTGTCGTCGCGGCGCTCGTACCAGCTCTCGAACGCGAGGTCTTCGAGGGCCTCGCCCTGCGCACCGAGATCATCGAGCGCCTGAATGAGCGTGCGGCTCGTCTCGGCCTGCCGCGCGGCGGTCTCGGCGAGGGCGCGCTCGCGCCAGAAGCCCGGCGCCTGCGATGCTTTCGTGAAGAAGCTCACGTCGCTGCGCATGGCCGACACGAGGTTCGAGCGCGTCCAGCGCCGCAGCTCGGCGCGCAGCCGCGCGGCCTCTTCGAGCGCGTTCAGGCTCCGCGTAGAGGCGCCCTCTTCGCGCGAGGCGAGGGTGTTGGCGCGCAGGGTGATGTACTCGCCCTCGGCGGTGACCTCGACGCGCGCGTTGCCGTGCTCGGGCCGCGCCGCGAGCCGCGCCGCGAGGGGGAGCACCATCTCGCGCTCGATGGTGCGCTTGAGGGGCCGCGCGCCGTAGCGCGGGTCGAAGCCGTGGTCGGCCAGCACGTCGAGCGCGCGCCCGTCGACGTGCAGCTCCACGTTGTGCCGGCGCAGCCCCTCGCGCGCGGTCACCTTGGCGATCTCGCGGCCCACGATGGCGCGCAGCACCGCGGCGTCGAGCGGCGAGAAGACAATAAAGTCGTCGATGCGGTTGAAGAGCTCGGGGCGAAAGAAGCGCTCGGCCTCGGCCTTGTAGTGCTGGCGCATCGCCTCGCGCTCGCGGGCGCCCGCGCCCTGCGCGAAGCCCACGCGCGTGCGCAGCGTGTCGGCGCCGAGGTTCGACGTCATGATCACGATGGCGTTGCGAAAGTCGGTGAACTTGCCCGCGCCGTCGGTGAGCCTGCCCTCGCCGAGAACGCCCAGGAGGGCGTCGAACACGACGGGGTGGGCCTTCTCGATCTCGTCGAGGAGCACCACGCAGAAGGGCTGCCTGCGCACCGCCGCGGTGAGGTGACCGGGCGCTCCCTCGTCGCCGATGAGCCGCGCGAGCGCGTCGCCCCCGGCGTACTCGCCCATGTCGAGGCGCACCATGCGGTCGCGCGAGCCGAAGACAAACTCCGCGAGGGCCTTGGAGAGCTCGGTCTTTCCGACCCCCGTGGGGCCCGCGAAGAAGAGCACGCCCACGGGCCTGCGCTGGTCGGCGAGGCCGGCCTTGATCACCGCGATGATCTCGGTCACGCGCTCGGCCGCAGCGTCTTGCCCCTTCACGCGGGCGCGCAAAAAGTCGCTTACGGTGTCGGGGTCGAGGGGCATGTCGTCGCGCAACAGAACGAGCGGAATGCCCGACTCGCCGCTGAAGCGCCCCACCGCGTCGTGGCCCGTGACGGTGAGCGAGCGCGAGTGCGCGCACGCGTCGACGACCCTGCGCAAGAAGGCCACCGTGTTGCCCACGAGCGCGCCGTAGGGGCGAAACCTGCGCGTGAGCCGCAGGGCGGCCTCGATGGCGTCGGGCTCGACGGTGACGGCCTTGCGGTCGCCCATCTCCTTCGCCACGCGCTCGAGGATGCGACGGCCCGCCTCGGGCGTGGCCTCGGGCACGCGCACCACCGACCAGTGCTGCGCGAAGCCCGCCGAGCGGCGTTCGAAGCGCGCCCACTCCTCGGTGGTGGCCTCGCCCACGATGGCCACCTCGCGCGACGCGAGCGCGGGGCCCAACAGCTGCGACACGTTGTGGTCGCTGTGGGCGCTCTTGCCCGCGTCGAGGAGCTCGATCACGTGGCCCATGTACAGAATGGCCTCGGCGAGGCGCGCCTCTTCGATGCAGTCGAAGGTCTGCTGCTGCCAGTCGCCGAAGAAGCCTTCGCCCGCGATGAGCCGCGACGCGTCGACGTGAAAGAAGGGCCTGCGCTCGTCTTTCTTCTCCTTCGTGCGCTCGTAGAGGCGCGCGGCCACCTCGTGCACGATGGCCGTCTTGCCCGCGCCGGCCTCGCCCACGAGCACCAGGGGTTCGGGGTTCCTGGCGGTGAGCCTCGCCACGAGTGATTCAACGAGGGCGTCGACCTCCCACGCGCGCGAGAGCTCGCCCTTCTCGGCCAGCTTGTGGAGCGCGACGCCCATGCGGTCGAGGGTGGGCGTGGCGGGGCGCTTCTTCTTCTTGCCCGCCTCGTCTTCCTCGTCGTCGTCGCGGCGCGTGTCGTCGAAGTCGTCTTTGCGCTTCTTGCGCTTCTCGGGCGGGGGCGCGAGGTCGTCGGGCAGCGGCGGCGGGCGCTCGTCGAGCTGCAGCTCGCGGCGCTTGAGCGAGGCGAGCGCCGTGGGCTCGGTGAGCACCTCGAGGGTGCGGAGCGCGTCGTCGCCGTCGGCGCGCATCGCGAGGCGCTCGTGCTCGCTCAGCGTCATGAGGTGCTGAAGAAAATACGGCGCGGCGCGCGCCACGAGGTCGTCGCCGGCGGGCAGCCACACGCGCAGGTCGAGGCGCGGCGCGCGCACCTCGACGAAGGGCTTCTGCGCGGGCGACACCACGAGGTTCAAGCGCATGGGCGCCGGCTCGCTCCCCGCGGCGTGCCACACGGTGATGCCGTCGACGAAGGCGGTCTTCAGCTCGGCGTTGGGGGTGCGCGCGTAGGCCGCCACGTTGCGCGGGTGGGCGCGCGTGATGCGGTCGTCGATGGCGAGGCCCACGTCCTCCTCGGCGACGTCGAGGGAGGGCGCGTGGTAGGCGAGCGCGGGGAGGTTGAGCGGCGTGAGGGTGACGCGCCCGCTGGGGTGCTGCGTGACGAGGCACTGGATGCGAAATTCCATGGCCGTGCGAGGGCCGCGACCGTACCACGGCCGAGCTTCGCGTCGTCGCCCCCTTCGACCCCGCGCGCAATCTCGCCGTTGCCCGCGCCGCGGCGCTGCGACTACCCTCGCGCGCTACCTATGTACACCAGGGCGAGAGACATCTATGCGGCCTCCCTCGACGAGATTCGCGCGTCGGGGCTCTTCAAGAACGAGCGGGTGATCGTGACGCCGCAGGGCGCCCACATCGGCGTGGCGCGCGACGGCGGCGCCCCGCGCGAGGTGCTCAACTTCTGCGCGAACAACTACCTCGGGCTGAGCGCGCACCCCGCGGTGATCGCCGCGGCGCACCGCACGCTCGACACGCACGGCCACGGCCTCTCGTCGGTGCGCTTCATCTGCGGCACGCAAGACATTCACAAGGAGCTCGAGGCCAAGATCGCGGCCTTCGTCGGGCAAGAAGACGCCATTCTGTACGGCTCGGCCTTCGACGCGAACGGCGGGCTCTTCGAAACGCTCCTCGGCGAAGACGACGCGGTGATCTCCGACGCGCTCAACCACGCCTCGATCATCGACGGCATTCGGTTGTGTAAAGCCGAGCGACACCGCTACCCCAACAGCGACCTCGAGGCGCTCGAGAAGGCCCTCCAGGCCACGCAGAACAAGCGGCTGCGCCTCGTGGCCACCGACGGCGTCTTCTCGATGGACGGCTACCTGGCGAAGCTCGACAAGGTGTGCGACCTCGCCGAGAAATACGACGCGCTGGTGATGGTCGACGACTCGCACGCGACGGGCTTCGTCGGCGCGACGGGGCGCGGCACGGCCGAGCACTGCGGCGTGATGGACCGCGTCGACATCGTGACGGGCACCTTCGGCAAGGCCCTCGGCGGCGCGTCGGGCGGCTTCACGGCGGCGCGCCGCGAGATCGTGTCGCTGCTGCGCCAGCGCTCGCGGCCGTACCTGTTTTCGAACACGGTGGCGCCCTCCATCGTGGGCGCGGCCATCGCGGCGCTCGACCTGCTCACGGCCTCGACCACGCTGCGCGACAAGGTGATGGCCAACGCGCTGCGCTTCCGCGCGGGGATGGAGCGGGCGGGCTTCACCATCAAGCCCGGGATTCACCCCATCGTGCCCGTGATGCTCGGCGACGCCGTGCTCGCGCAGCGCATGGCCGCGGCCCTCCTCGAAGAGGGCATCTACGTGATCGGGTTCTACTTTCCGGTGGTGCCCAAAGGGGAGGCGCGCATCCGCGTGCAGCTCTCGGCGGTGCACGAGACCGCCGACGTCGACCACGCCGTCGCGGCCTTCACGCGCGTGGGCCGCGCGCTCGGCGTCGTGGCGGGCTGAGCGGGGCTGCCCGCGGGCCCGCGCCGCGTTGTTGCGCGCACGACCGCTGTGGCATCCTCGGGCCATGCACTCGCCGCGCTCTTCGTCACACGCGCTCCTCGCGCCGGGCTCCGCGGCCTCGTCGGTGCCTGCCTACGCGCCGGGTCGCGCGACGCGCCTCCCTGCGGTCGACGAGCGTCTGGTCGCGCCCGAGTCGCGCGCCGAGATCGTCGACGGCGTGGTGTACGAGACGATGGGGGCGAATCCCCCGCACGCCAGGCAGCACAGCACCCTCGCGCACGTGCTGGCGGGGTGCCTCGCGCCCGGCTACGAGGCCGCCGTCGACATGCTCACGCGCGCCGACCGCAAGACCGACGTGGCGCCCGATGTGAGCGTGTTTCCCACCGGTGACGACCCGGCGACGGGCGGGCGCAGGCTCGAAGAGATCGCCTTCGAGGTGGTTGACAGCGAGACGGTGGCGCACGCCACGAAGAAGGTTCGCAAGCTCGCGAAGCGCGGCGTTCGCAGGCTGTTCTACATTCGCGTCGACGATCGCACCGTCTTCGAGTGGGAGCCCGCCTCCGACGCGTGGAGTCCCCTCGGCGTCGATGGCGTCATCACCGATCGGTGCTTCAAGGTGCCCATCCCCGTGCGAGCCCTCGCCGATCGACTGCTCGCCGACGACACCGTCGCGCGCGCGCTGCTCGCCTCGGGCAACCGTGTGATCGGCGCTGCTGTCGAGGGGGGCGAGGCGCGCGGCGAGCTTCGTGGCGAACTTCGCGGCGAACTTCGCGGCGAACTTCGCGGCGAACTTCGGGGCCGCCGCGAGGCGCTGCGCGTGCTGCTCTCCGCGCGGGGGGTTACGCTGTCGGTCGACGACCAGACGCTCATCGAGGCGTGCGACGACGCGGCGAGGCTCGACGCGTGGATCGCGCGCGCAGCCACCGCCCCCGACGCGGCGAGCGTGCTCGCGGGCTGAGCCGCAGCGAGCCCCCCCCCGGCCGCCCGAAGCGCACACAACGGCGTTGTGATGGCTCCCCGGCTGCCCCAAAGCCCCCGCTACGGGATTGTGCTCCACTCCCGGCTTCCGGGAGGCACTCACCTCGACGATGTATCGCCTTCCCGGCGTGGTGCGACATGTCGGCGAGGCGGTGGCCGTGACCCCGTGCGGGACGCGCGCCTACTTCGCGAGCTTGATGCCGTGCAGGTCGCGCAGGGGGCGCAGCATGTCTTCGGCCTCCTCGATCTGCCCCGCATCGTCTCCTCGAAGGCAACGTTGAACTAGGCACATCGTCGTCATTGCGATAGCGTTGCGCTCCCCGACGCGCCCGTGTGTTCTCACGGGAGCCGCTCGTCGGTGTATGCGAAGGGATACGAGTGCAGTCGCGATGGTGTGGGACCCGATGAATTCAGTTTGCGCTGAGAGAGGAAGACTTCGATGAGCGAGAGCGTAGGGGCGAAGATGCGCGAGCATCATCGATGCGCGTAAGGAGCCTCCGCTCAACTATCGGATGACCTCTTTCGAGAGGTGAAAGAGTAGTTCCACTCGCCATGGAAGTCGCTCCTTGTGAGCGCGAGGGCGCCCGTCTCAGTGTCCGTGATCTTCTTCCCCGTGGGGTAGCGCTTCTGGTCGGCGGCCGCGCGGACCTTCAGGCCCGTCTTCGTGGTGGTGTTCGCGATCAGCGCGACGACGGCCTCGAGCGTCACCAGGGCCTTGCCCCGCCTGTTGGTGGTGATCTGCCCGAAGAGCCGGTGCTCGATCTTGTTCCACTTGCTGGTGCCGGGCGGCAGGTGGCTCACGTGGATCGTCAGCCCCGTATCGTCCGCGAGGCGCTGCAACTCGCTCTTCCACAGGCGGTTCCGTGCGTCGTTGCTCCCGCCCCCGTCCGCCGTCACGTACAGCGCCGTGGCGCCCTTGTATTGGGGCTGACCCATCCGGCGCCACCACTGCCGGATGGTGCTCACGGCGAACTCCGCGGTGTCGTGATCGATCCCAACGCTCACCCAGCCCTCGTTGCGGGTCACGTCGTACACCCCGTACGGGATCGCCTTGCCGTCCGCCATGTCCGGGAAGTCGTAGACGTTCACCGCCTCGGGCTTGCCAGCGAGTTGCCACTCCCGGCCGGCGTTCTTGAACGGGCCGATGAGCTCCTTCTTCTTGCAGTCCACCGAGATCACCGGTTGCCCGTCGGCCTGCATCCGCGTGACCTCGGAGGCGATGTGCTGGAACTGCGCGTCGCGGTCGGGATGGTCGCCCCCCTCCAGCGTCTTGCGGGTCGCCTGGAGGCTGTAGCCCTGGGCCGTGAGCATCTCCCCCACGGTGTCGGCGCTCACGCGGAACCCCTCGGCGCGCAACGCGGCGGCCAGCTTCTCGGTGCTCTTACTCGACCAGCGCAGCGGCGACATGGGGTCCCCGCGGGTCACCGGAGACACCAGCCGGTCGAGCGCCTCGGGCAGCGCGGGCTGGGTCTCGGTCAGGGGCTTGCGGCCACCTCCTGGTCGGCGCACGCGCCCCGCTTCCAGATGTGCGCGCAGGTCCGGGTCCTCCAGCTCTCGCAGACCCGCCAGGATGCGGTTGCGCGAGACGCCCGTAGCGCGCGTCACCAGGGCGACGCCTCCGCGCCCCAACGCATGCGCTTCGGCCGCGGCCCAGAGCCGCGTCGTCGCCTCGGTCATCGTGGGCGACAGCAGCTCGAACCGCCCTCGTACGAGGGCCTCGGGATCGGTCTCCATCGCAAGGAGCTCTACACGAATCTAACTCGATATAGAACCATCCATTTATTGAGCGGAGGCTCCTTAGATTCCTGACGTTTCTACCGTCACGCTGCGGCCCCCACCCGCGCTGCCGCGCGTCACTGCCCCCGCGGAGCGAGGGCAGGACTGTGTCTGCTGTGGTCGTAGGTGTAGCGCGTGGAGGTTCGCGGCTGCCCTTGCGCTGCAAGGGCTGAAGCACTGCCATCTCGACGCCTCGAGAGGCACCGGGCGCGCGACGGTCTCGG
>CAISKJ010000026.1 GCA_903885885.1 uncultured delta proteobacterium | reverse complement strand
GTCTGGTGAAAGAAGTACTGCTTCGGCTGAAGCACCGTGGCAACCAGCGCGTCGCGCGTGGCATCGGTGGCCGTCTGGAGCACGTGCACGTTGCTCTGCGCTACGCCGTCGAGACCGCGGCCCGCGAGGTAGTTCATCGCGGGCAGCACCGCGAGGCCGATGGCCCTCACGGAGATGCAGATCGGGTCGAAGAGGCCGCCGATGGCGCTGCCGCACACGGCCGCGACGAGAAATGCGCCGAGGAGGTAGTACTTCGCGTTCTGGTACCCGTGCGTCATGTTGGCGCGCACGCGGCGAGCGCCCGTGGTCGCTCCCTTGGGGTTGGGCACGAGCCACGCGAAGAAGTGGTGCAGCGTGCCGAAGGGGCAGATCCACCCGCAGAACACGCGGCCGAACACGAGCGTGAGGGCCACCATGCCGACCGACCACCACAGCGCGCGATACACCGCGTGGGTGGAGAGAAAGGTCATGAGCGACACGAACGGGTCGGCGAGAAGAAACGCCTCGACGGGGTAAGGCATGCGCACGTTGGCGCCGCCCGCGAAGCTCCCGCGAAACTCCGTGCGCACGAGAAGAAACAGAAACAGAAACAGAAAGCCCGCCTGCGAGACGCGCCGCACGTTGCGCAGCGCGCTGATGACCTTGCGCGCGGGAATGCCCGACCCCGGGCGCTTCTTCGGCTTGATGCGATCGCGCACCCACTTCGTCGCCTTGTCGACGAACGCCGGCATCGCGCGCGGCGGGGCGACGGCCTCGACCGCAGGCGTTGCAGTCGACTGCACGGGCGCGGGCGTCGCGACGATCGCGGGCGCCTCGGCCGCCTTCGCGGGCACGGGCCTGAGTGTGGGCGCGGCGTGCTGCTCGGGCGCGTCGAGGGCGGGCACCACACCCACCACGCCGAGCCACGGAATGGGCTTCGGGAGGTCGCTCATGTGAGGCTCACGCGCGGGCGGTGAATGTCACGCGCGACCGAGAGCGCGTCCGATCCGGCGGGCACGACGAGGGCGTAGCGCTCGGCGCCGCCGTGCGCGTCGAGGGCGATCTCGCGCGGGCGGAGGTCTTGCCAGCGCGCGGTGCCGATGCGCCGCTCCTCGGCCATGCGAAGGTACGCGAGGTTCTCCGGCCGCTGCCCGATCAGCGTGCAGCCGTACGCGTCGGCGGCCACCTGATCGATGGTGGCGATCACGGTGTTCATCTTGCGGGTGTCGTCGACGTTGCCGCCCTGCGGGCCGTTGCGCAGCATCACGCGCACGCCGTCGACCACGGTGAGTGTGGGGCGCATGAAGGTCGCGAGGTCGGCGATCGACGTGTCGATGTTCTGGTGCAGCCGGTTGCGGCGCCCGCCGAGGGTGCCGTACCAGTTCTTCATCGCGGCGGTGTACTTCGCGAGGTTGTGGTGCTTGGCCACGGGGCAGTTGATCACCTTGTCGGCCTCGATGAGCGTGCGGTACACCGGCCACTCGTCGAGCACCTCGCCGCGCAGGCGCATCGTGCGAAAGCGATGCTCGGCGGGGAGCATCACCTCGGCGCCCGCGCGGTGCGCCTGCGTCCAGATGCCTGAGCGCTGAAAGCACCGCCCCGGGTCGTTGCAGCTCGCGTCGGTCACCACGACGCGCTTCGCGCCCGCGTCGAGCACGAGGCGCACGAGCGCGGCCACCACCAGGGGGTTGGTGTTGGC
>CAISKJ010000025.1 GCA_903885885.1 uncultured delta proteobacterium | reverse complement strand
CCCCGCGCCCGACGCGTGTGCCGATCCATGACGCGCCCCACCTCGTTGGGTGTCAGCAGCTCGCGGATCGCTCGACCGACGACTCGCTCCAGGGGTAGCCCCATGATCTCGCAGAAGCGACCGTTGGCATACACCACGGTGCCCCCGCGATGGACCACCACTCCGGCCGGGATCGCATCACCGTACGGCAGCATCGCTCGCTCCTCCGGCAAGTCGCGCGGCTGCCACCCGGCCCGCGCGCCTGCGTAGCTCATGTTGCACCTGGCGCAGCGCGGAGCCAATACCGTCGAGAGAGCAACGTCGGCTCTTTCTCTGCGCGAGCGTGTGTTGTAGGTTCCCGCGCCCGATGCCCGCGAGCTACTTCGACGTCGACGGGACCCTCGTCCGTACGAACCTGGTCCACCCGACGCTCTACTACCTGCTCAACCAGGCGAACCCGCAGCGTACGCTCGCGCGCCTCGCCGACGCCGCCTTGCGCGCGCCACGCCTCGTGCTGGCCGAGCTGCGCGACCGTCGCACCTTCAATGAAGAGCTCTACGGGCTCTACAAGGGCACGTCGCAAGACCGCCTGCTCACGCTCGCCGACGACGCCTATGAGAAGGTGCTGCGCCCGGCGATCATCAAGGGCGCGCGCGAGCTCGTGCACACGTGCCGCGACAAGGGCCACGACGTGGTCATTGTGTCGGGCGCGCTCGACTTCCTCATGGCGCGCCTGTGCCGCGAGCTGGGCGCCACGCACGTGATCGCGAACCGCCTCGAGTTTCTCGACGGCGTCGCCACGGGCCGCATGCTCCCGCCCGTCGTCGCAGGCCCCACGAAGGCCCTGCTCCTGCGCGACCACGCGAAGGAGTACGGCCACGACCTCGACGAGTGCTACGCGTACAGCGACAGCTACTCCGACGTGCCGATGCTCTCGGTCGTCGGCCACCCCGCCGCGGTCAACCCCGACCGTGCCCTCGAACGCCTCGCACGGGCCTACCAGTGGCCCGTCGTTCATTTGGACCGCCCATGAGCCATCCCTGCGTCGTCACCCTCGACCGTAAGAGCGCGCCGCGCGTTCTCTTCTCGGGCGATCGCCTCGTCGAAGTCGACCTCCCCGCGGGCACGCGGGTGATCTACCCCAAGGCCCCGCTCGCCGGTCTCAAAGACCCCGACGCGGCCATTCGGTACGCGATCAACCACCCGTACAACAGCGAGCCCCTCTACGCGAAGCTGCGGCCGGGCATGAAGGTGGTCATCGCCCTCGATGACATCTCGCTCCCGCTGCCACCGATGCGCCGCCCCGACGTGCGCGAGCGCGTGCTCACCGTGGTGCTCGATCTCCTCGCCGACTACGGCGTCGACGACTTCGAGATCATTATCGCCACGAGCGTGCACCGCAAGATGACCGGCCCCGAGGTGCGGCACATCGTCGGCGACAAGATCTTCAACGCCTACTGGCCCAAGCGCCTCTACAACCACGACGCCGAAGACCCGCAGGGGATGAAGCTCGTGGGCGAGACCGAGCTCGGCGAGAAGGTGATTCTCAACAAGAAGGCCGTCGAGTCGGACCTTCTCATCTATGTGAATCTCAACCTCGTGCCGATGGACGGCGGCCACAAGAGCGTGGCCGTGGGCCTCTGCGGCTACGAGAGCCTCAAGCCCCATCACAACCCCAAGGTGATGCGGCAGTGCCACTCGTACATGGACCCGAAGAGCTCGATGCTCAACACGGTCGTCGAACGGCAGGGCGCCGTCGCCAACAAGCACCTCAACGTGTTCACCATCGAGACGACGGTGAACAATCGCATGTTCGACCGCTCGCTCGACTTTCTCGCGCGCAACGAGGACGACCTCTCGCCGTGGGACAAGACCGCGATGAAGGCCCTCATCGCGACGCTCGACCGCACCCCGCAGGAGCTCCGCGAGCAGATCTTTCGCCGCGTCCCCTCGCCCTTCGAATTGACGGGCGTGTTCGCGGGCGAGACCGAGGCCGTTCACAAGGAGACGCTCAAGCGCTGCTTCGAACAGTACGCGGTGCCCGTGAAGGGCCAGTGCGACATTCTCGTGGCGGGCGTGCCGTACATCTCGCCCTACAACGTGAACGCCTTTCTCAACCCGCTGCTCGTGCAGGTGATGGCGCAGGGCTACATGTTCAACATGTACCGCGGCTCACCGCTGTTGAAGAAGGGCGGCACGCTCATCATCACGCACCCGGTGAGCGACCGCTTCGACCACGACCAGCACGCGCCCTACGTCGAGTTCGTGCACAAGCTCCTCCCCGAGACGCGCGACGCGATGGAGCTTCACAAGCGCTACGAAGAGAAGTTCGCGTCGAACCCCGCGTACCTCGCGATGTACCGCAAGGGCCGCGCGTACCACCCCGTGCACCCGTTCTTCATGTGGTACTGGGGCGAGGCCGGGCGACAGCACATGGGCCGCGTGATCGTGGTCGGCGCCGACAACGAGTACATGCCGCGCATCCTCGGCTACGAGACCGCCCCCAACATGCACGAGGCCCTCGAGATGGCGAAGGACACCGCCCCCTCGTCGCCCGAAATCACGTGCATGCACCTGCCCCCCATCGTGATGGCCGACGTCACGACGAAGTGACGCCCGCGGGCCACGCATCGCTGTCAAAACGTTGTTAGCGTGCGGCCGAGCGATCGACGGCCGCCGCACCTCGGCTCGTCTCGGCGGAGCCTGCGGGCGGCGCCTTGATGAACAGCTCGCCCATCATCTCGCGCAGACCGTCCAGTGCCACGTCGGCGTCGGCGCCGAGGAGGGTCGCGCGGTACGTGAGCGCGTCGCCGTCGGGGCTCTTCGTGACGGTTCCAACGCGGGCGGCGAGCATGCGAACCGCACGCTCCAGGGGAGAGCCCGGGTCGAGGCGCAGCGAGAGTTCCGGCGCGAGCGAGGCACCGAGCGCCGACACCGTCTCGGAGACCACACACTCGACGCTGCGCACGCCCCGAACGTGACGCCAGCCGGGGAGCGGCACGAGGCGAAGCGACACGCTCCCCCCCCGCGCGCAGGTCGCCGCGAACGCGCCACGCGAGTCGCACGCGCTCGCTGCGACGCACCATCGCGCGCACGCGCTCGCCGATGGGCAGCAGCACTGCGGAGTCGGGGAGCGGGTCGACGCGCGACGACCACGCGGTCCACAGTACGGCCGCGAGGGCGAGGTCGCTGGCGATGACGGCGGCCCACGCGACGCCCTGCGCCGACGCCGCCACGGCCACACCCGCAGCGAGCGCGGCGAGGACGTGGGCGAACGCTCGGAGGCGAGAGATGCGCGCGGGCGCGAGCGCGGCGAGGTCGGCCTCGGCGACGGTGCGCGCCGTCACGCGCGCTAGCATCGCGGTCGCGCGGACGCGCGTCGAAGGGAGCCGCAGGGCGGCCGCGACGGCGAGGAGCGAGGTGCCAACGAGAAGGGCGTAGGGCACGCGCAGGACGTGGAGGGTCTGCGCGATCACGCCGAGGGCGGCGAGCGAGAGCGCAAGCACGTTGTGGTGTGCGGCGCTTACAGGAGAAGTCGCGCGCGAGAGGTAGCGCGCCAGCAGCGAGACCACGACGCCGAGACCAAGCGCAACCAGGCCGGCAGTCTGATAGGGCGCACGCGCACGACGCACGGTGACGACGCGGTGCGCACCCGCTGTTGTAAGCCATGGGAAGGCGGCGGGGTCGACGGAGACGCGGGCGACCCAGCGCTCGTTCACGGGGAGCTGGCGGCGCGTCGCGCGCACCACGTCGTGCGAGAGGTCGCGCGCGACGGAGGTTGTCAATCCAGCCCCCTGGTCGCCCACCCACTGCGCGCGGCGCTGCGCTGTAGGAATCGCTACGCTGAGGGTGACGCCCTCGATCGCGCGCGCCCACGGGATCGTCGGAACCTCGACCACGGCCTCGGCGCCGGCGCGCAGAATCGCGCCCTGCGCGCGTAGTGAGGTCCCGTAGCGAATGAGCACCTCAACGCTCCCGCGCCGCACGCCGTGAACGTCGTCGCCGAGGCTGACGTCGAGGCGACCCGCGGTCGACGCGTGCGTCGCCACAGCAACAACGTCGCCGTTGCCCGCGAGCGCCGAGGCCTCGAGCAGCGTGAAGTCGCTCGGGAGATCGGCGAGTTCGAACTGATGAAGGCGACCGCCCATCACCGTCCACCGCACGCGCATCGCGTAGACCGCCGAGCCGTCACGGTCCACGACTACATCGGTCGCGAGGGCGGAGGGATGCGCCTCGGTCCACGCGCGCGCCGTGCCCGGCGCGAGCAGCGCGACGAGCAACACCACCAGCATGAACACGGATCTCAAGGGCTTCGCAGGGGTCACCGCCCTCGGCTGATATTCCACTCGTCGCCCCCGCCGCGAGTTTTCGGCGAAGTCGCCGCGTTGAACGGGTGCGCGCGGTCGTGCGACAGTCGCGCCTGTGATCGAGCCCCTTCGCATCCGAGCGGCGGTCGTCGCGGCCTCGCTCGCGGGCTCCGGCGACGAGGGTTGGGGCGGCCTGTCTTCTGCGGATCATGCGGTCGCCGAGCGAGTGCGTGAGCGCCTCCGCAGGGCGGGCGACCGCCGACGAATCGCCGAGGCCATCGTCGCCGAGCGCAACGCTGTGACGCGCGCGATCGACGCTCCAGAGGCGCTCGATGGCGGCGCTCGCTTCTACGCGGCGTGGATGCGCTCGGTCGATGCGCCCACGCGGGCCCGCATCGCCCGCGGCCTCGACGAGTCAGACCTCGCACGCGTACGTTCTCATCTGCACGTCGAAGGTTGGCTCGACGCCGAGCACCGCGGCGCGGCGGCCTGGATGGTTGCGCAGGGTGCGCGCGTTCTACGGCGCGTGCCGACGGTGAACGAGGCGTCGCTCATGCTCGCCGTGCTGCGCTGCGACCGTGACGCCTCGACGCCGGCCCTCGTGCGCTGGGAGCGTGCGCTGCGTATCTCAGGCCGACGCGATGCCTGCGCCGCGATGGCGATCGCGCTCGAGGAGCGGCTGTGACAGAAAATGTCCGCCGTCTTGGCGTCCGCGCCGACGCGCTCCCGCTCGATGCGGCCGCTCGTGAGATCGCGGCGCAGCGTGCACGCTTGCGCGACGAGGTGCGCGCCAAGCACGCGGCGTGGACGATCGCGGCGAAGGCGTCGTACGCGCGCACGCTGCACGCGGAGGAGGGGGTGGTGGTCTCCCTCGCGTGCGAGGTCGCGCGCGCGGTGCTCGGACGCGAGGCCGAGGCGGGTCCGTCGGTGCTGCGCGATGTTGTGGCGCGAGCGATCGAGCGGACGCGGCGCGCCGAGGTGCTGGTGCTGCGAGTACACCCCGACGACGCAGCGTGGGCGGAGTCCGCGGCACGATCGTGGCTGCCTGAAGGAATGAACGCTGCGGAGCTGCACATCGTTGCCGATGGCACCGTCGATCGCGGCGGCGTGGTGCTCGACACCGAGCTCGGGCGTGTCGACGCTCGGCTCGACGTTCAGATCGCCGAGGTCGCTCGGATTCTCGAAGGATGCGCGCCGCTCGTGTAGAACAGCGCCGTTGACGGAGTGTGCGTGCGACCCGAACTGCCCCGCGAGCCTACCGAAGTTTCCCCGGCGGACATCGACGCTGATCTGCCCGCGGAGCCCGAGGTCCTCGAGTGGCGACTGCCGCTCACCCTCTTTCTCGCGACGGTGTGCAGCACGTTCTACGTGGGTGCGGGTCAGGTGCTGAAGCACGACCCCCTGGAGCTCTTCGCACAGCATCGCTCCGAAGGCCTCGTGGCGGCGCTGCGCGTGTTCTGGTGGGCGATGGGCCAGGGGTGGATCTTTGCGGTCCCCCTCCTTGCGATTCTTCTCTGCCACGAGTTCGGCCACTACCTCATGGCGCGCAAGCACAGGGTGCCCGCGAGCCTCCCGATGTTCATCCCGTTCCCGAACCTCTTCGGCACGATGGGCGCGGTCATCTCGATGCGCGGTCGCATCCGCACGCGCGATGCGCTCGTCGACATCGGCGCTGGCGGCCCGCTCGCCGGACTGGCTGTGGCGGTGCCGGTCATCATCGTGGGCCTCGCGCTGTCCAACATCGAGCCGATGACGGGCCGCACGGGCATCCTCGTGGAGGGCGACTCGCTCCTCTACGTGGCGCTCAAGCGCATCGTCTGCGGGCCCATCCCTGCGGGCCACGACGTGTGGCTCCACCCGGTGGCCTTCGCGGGGTGGGCGGGGTTCTTCGTGACGATGCTCAACCTGCTCCCGATCGGGCAGCTCGACGGAGGCCACGTGGCCTACGCCCTCTTCGGCATTCGGCAGGATCGATGGTCGCCTCGTATCGCATACGCCCTCCTGGCGTTCGCGGGCGCAGTGGCGCTGTGGGTGTGGCGCACGACCCCCGACGCGCTTCGGAGTTTCGCGTCGTTCACGCCCGCGGTGGTGTGGTTCATGTGGTCGCTGCTGTCGCGCGCGGTGATGCGACTCTCCGGCGACCGTCACCCGCCGACGGGCGACGAACCGCTCTCGCCGGTGCGACGCCGCGTGGCCATCTTCACGCTCGTCTGCTTTCTGCTGCTGTTCATGCCGCTGCCGATTCGCACGGCTTGAGGTGTTACTGGCGGGTCTGGGGCTTGCGCTGCTGCGTCTTGCGGCACGCCGCGCACACGCCGTACATCTCGTGACGATGCGAGTGCAGTTCGAAGCCGTGCGCGCTCGCCACGCGCCCCTGCTCACGCTCGATCGCCTCGTCTTCGAACTCCACGATCGTGCCGCACACGGTACAGATCAGGTGATCGTGGTGGTCGCCGACCAGTTCGAAGCGCGTGGCGCCGCCCTCGAAGCGACGCTCGATCACGATGCCGCTCTCTTGAAACACGCGAAGCGTGCGGTACACGGTGGCGGCGCCGATGCGCGCGTCGCGGTCTCGCACAGCGCGCAAGAGCTCTTCGGCGGTGATGTGTCGCCCCATCGCGGCAAGGGTCTCGAGAATCAACTCACGACGGGTGGAGCTCTTGAGCTTGTTGCGAACCACGTGGTCACGCAGGCGCGCACGGAGCGTGTCGAAATCGGGCTGGTTCTGCACAAGAGGCTCCTGCGAATGTTCGACGGGGTGAGAGTCGAGGCCCCCGCCGACGCTCATAACCGGGGAACGTCAAACGCCGACGCGCTGGCGTCAAGCATTCTGCACGTCGTGCATCAGTCGTGGGAAACAGATCCGTCGGATGCAGTGCTTGCATCGTCGGGTTCGCGCGTCTCGGGATCGGGGCCGTGAAGGAGCCCGGTGACGGGCACGCCGATGGCGTGACGCACGCTGTTGGCGATGGAGCAGTCGTGCTGGCTCACGTTGGGAGAGCGCCCACGCGGCGCGCCGGGCGCCGGCGCGGGGAGACCCGCGATACGAAACGGCACGAGCACGAGGTCGTTGCCCTCACCGCGTGTGCGCACGAGCGGACGACCGTCGCTGAGGTCGTAGACGTAGACACGGGTCGGCCCCTCGATGGACAGGCGCCCTTCATCGACCGCTAGCACGAGATAGGGACGCTCGAGGCCCCGCGTGATGAACTCACGATCGCGCTCCATACGAACGCGGAGATCCGCACGGAGCGCGTTGATGCGCTCGGGCGTGTCGGCCCCGCGGACCGAGTCGACGTAGGCCGGACGGAGGAATGCCCCCTTGTCGAAGACCTCACGGGCCCAGACGAACTCGAGGCCGAGGCAGGCGAGGAGTTGATCTGCGTAACGATGTCGTACCGAGGCCGCGAGGTCGGTGCGATCGTGGATCTCGCCGAGGCGAGTGCGCGCATAGAGCACCGGCTCGCGTGAGAGCGCCTCCCACGTGAAGTTGGGGTCGCGAAGGTCGCCCTCGTAAGGGCCCACCGAGCGCAGAATGGCCGCCTCGATGCGATCGCGGGAGGTGTTGTACCGAGGCGCGAGCGCACCGGTAAGCGAGGCGTGCTCGCGCAGGAGCTCCGCCCGACGCGCCTCGAGTTCGCGGTGCCGAAGGTAGAGCCACACCGACGGGAACGCGAAGAGGACGAAAAGAACCGGGCCCCAGAAGCGCCAGTTGACTTTCGGCAAGAAGTCGAGGTCCGCCCGGGAGATCATCCCCCGGTGCGGCGCTTCAGTTTCGTTGTCGGGAGAGTGGGGGGAAGGGTCGTTGGCCACAGGGCACCTCGCGTGAGTGAGAGGAGAGTCTCACAGACCGCGCGGTGAGCTACTCGTTCGTCGAGCTGGCGTTGCCCTTGGTGACGGCGAAATTGAGGCGCGTGAAGCCCGCCTGCGCGCACGTGCGCGCAACAGTCTTGATCACGTTCCAGCTCACGCGACGGTCGATCTGGAAGACGATGTCGCCTTGGAAGGTCTCGCCAGGGTGCAGCACGGGAAACTCGCGCTTGGCCTGATCGAGGCGCTCATAGAGGCGGTCGATGCGGTCGGTCACGCCCGCGAGTTCGCGCGGGGTCGTGAGGCGCTGACCGTCCATCATGATCGCCTGATCGGAGATCGAGATGATCGGAGCGCTGACGAGCGGGTCGGCATGCGGGATCGTCGGAACCTCGAGGCTGGCCGACGATTGAATCTGCTGCTGCGTGCCGAACTGCGAGAGGAGAAACACCACCGTGATGACCAGGTAGTCGATCATCGAGGTGAGGTTGAGGTCGGCGTTCAGCCCCTTGTGTCCACCACCGCGCAGTCGCTTCTGGGCGAACTGAAGCGGGAGGGCGTGGAACAAGAGCGTCTTCGACGCCACGGGGCGACCGAAGGGGCCGGGCTTGTGAGCCATCTTGCCAGGTTTGCTGACGGGCATCGGTATCCTCGGTGCGGGGTGTTCGCGACGATCAGCTTCAGAGGAAGCGGATCGTGACCTCGTTGCGGGAAGCGAGGCCGAAGACCTCGTACACGGTGTCCATCACACGGATGATCTCCGCGTAGGGGACTGCCCCATCGGGCTGGAGCCACACTTCGCGGTTCTGGGCGTTCGCGCGGTGTCGCTCATCGAGCATCCGCTTGAGCTCATCCCACTGCTGCTGGCCGTGGTTGATGTCCCGCATGTCGGTCGCGTTGACGCCAACGCGAAGACCCGTGGGAGAAATCTGGATCTTGAGCTGATCCTGCGGCTGATCCTGCGGTTGATCAGGCGCGGGCGCGCCGCGAGGCTGTTGGGCCTGCACGGCGCCGATCTGGGTCCATACGGCGGTCATGAGGAGGAACGCGATGCACGAGATCAACAGGTCGATCATCGGCACCATGTTGATCTGCATGTCGACGGACTTCTTACCGCCACCGCCGCCGCTTTCGACTGAGACGCCACCCATCTGTCATCGCCTCCGTTGGCTTCGGCCCCACTCAGGGGACCTGCAGACCAGGCGCGGGATCAGCCCGCGTCCTTCGCGCCCGCGACGTTGATCTTGGAGCGGTTGTTCGTCACGAGGTTGAGCACCTGCACGGTGGCCTCGTTGATGTCGTCCACGATCGCCTGGGTCTTGCCGTTGAGAAGGGCGAAGCCGATGAGGCCGAGAATCGCCACGATGAGGCCGAAGGCCGTGCAGTTCATGGCTTCGGAGATGCCACCCGCGAGGAGCTCCGCCTTGCGGGCGGGGTCGATCGTGGGGCCGCCGTCGCCGTGGCCGCCCACCGCGCCGAAGGCGCCGATGAGGCCCGTGATGGTGCCGAGGAGGCCCGAGAGCATGGCGAGGTTCGAGAGCAGCGCGAGGTACGCGGTGCGGTGCTCGACCTTCGGCAGTTCACGGAGCGCGGCCTCATCCATCGCGGCCTGCACCTCGCCGTCGGGGCGGTTGACCTTCATCAGGCCAGCCTTGACGATGCGAGCCAGCGGCGCCTGCGCGCTCGAGCAGAGCTTGATCGCGCGCCCTACATCTCCCGCGAGGATGCACTTCTGGACGTTCGACAGGAACGCGTCCTTGTTGATGGACGACTTGAACAGATACATTGCGCGTTCGATCGTGATCGCGATCACGAACACGCCCCAGAAGACGATGGGCCACATGCCCCAGCCGCCCTCTTTGAAGTGCGTACCCAGACTGTGCAACATCTCGGATTCCTCCTCAGGACATCGACTCTGCCCGGCACCCGCCGGACGATGTGGTGGCGTTCTTCCTCGACCGCGAACTTCTCTCGCGGAACCGCTGGTCGCCCGCCGCAGGACGGGCGCATGGATCCTCTACACGACCCCCGCCTACAGTTTCCAGTGCATTTCGCATTCGCGTTCGTATCGCTCGCTTTGCAAGATGCTCAGGGACACCGTGGCCGCCCACATGAAACTTCTACAGTATCACCGCAGAAGCGATATGGATGCGCGGGACCCCTCAAGGCCACGCACCGTCTGCGCCGGGATGTGTTCGAGGTTCTCGCTCATGGCGAAAGGCAGAATCGCCGATGAGCGAGAGCTGTTGCGGGTGAAGCCCAGAACGTCGGCGATGATACTGGCGAGGTCAGGGGTGTCAACAACACCCCCAAGTTTGCCCGCAACGTGCATTTTCGTGGCTTCTGTGCGCTCGCTGTGAAGTCTGCGCGAAGCGCCGCGAGCGGGGAGCATCCTTGAGGCGTCGCCGCCGCACGGGCAGCGTCGGCGGGGCGTCACGCGGCTGACGCTGCGAGCACCTGTGTAGCGCATCGGGACGGCGCAGCACGCGCGCATTGGGAGTGGTTGACAGCGTGCTTTCTTGCGGGCTACGGTCGCGTTTCTCTGGCATCCGGTGGGCATCCCTGCGAGCCGTCTCGAGGGGGTGTAGTGACGGCGGGCGCCAGCGCAGTTTGACAGAGCCCAGTCTCGCGTCTGCACGAGGTGCTTCACCCACAGCGCGGGTTGGGATAGGTTCCCCCCGATCACGAGAGGAACCTCATCAGGTTCGGTGACGAAGTAAGGAGCGGAAGGGACGATGCAGTCGACGCTTGTGCAGTTGCTCTTGCTGGCCCAGCACACGGGTGGCGCCGAACACCAGCAGGAGGCAGTGGGTCTCGCGGGTCTCTACGAGAAGCTCGGCTGGCCCTTCTTCGTGAACATCTTCATCTCGATCATCGTGCTCGCCACGATCGCCGAGCGCGTGATCTTTTTGTTCACGAAGTTTCGCGTGAACAACAAGGAGTTGCTCGCGCAGGTGCGAAAGCTGGTTCAGGCCGGCAACATCGATCGCGCGGTGAAGCTCTGCGAGGCGGGTGACTTCCCGGTGTTCCGCGTGTTTCGCGCGGGCCTCACGCAGGTGAACCGCGGCGAGGAGGCCGTGGTCACCTCGATCGAAGAACAGATGATGGACATGGCCCCCATGGTCGAGAAGCGCATCAACGCGCTCTGGTCGTTGGCCAACATCGCGACGCTCTTCGGCCTCCTGGGTACCATTCTCGGCCTCATTCACACGTTCGGCGCGCTCGACCGCGTGACCGACCCCGGCCAGCGCCAGCAGGCGCTCGCCCGCGGCATCTCCGAAGCCATGAACAACACCGCGCTCGGCCTCGGCATCGCGGTGGGCTGCATGGTTTCGCACCTCCTCCTCAGCGAGTGGAAGAAGAACATCCTCGCGGACCTCGAGCTTAACGTCTCGAAGCTCCAGAACCTGCTCACGGTGGGCCGCCCGCAGGGGTGACGCCGGCGGAGCGCACCGCGACTCCCCGCATCTGAGGTCCACCCAATGCCCCCCAAGTTCACCGCAGCCCAGCACGCGATCATCGCAAAACGAGCCAGGCACAAGGAGCACGGCCCCGACGACGGCGGCGGCGAGCTGAACATCATCCCGTTCCTCGACATCATCATGAACGTGCTGATGTTCCTCCTCGCGACGATCGCCACGGTGTTCACCGCGACGATCCCCGTCCCTGCTCCCTCGAGTTCGAACCGCCCCGGCAACCCTCAGCAGCAGGAGCGGCTGAACATCACGGTGAAGATCTCCCCCACGGGTATCATCATCGGCGCCGGCGGCGGCTTCCTCATGCCTGGCTGCACCACCGTGGGTGCCGCGACGGTCACCGTGGCCAATCGCGCGACCCCCGACCAGGATGGTCACCTTCAAGACTTTGCGGCGCTCACGCAGTGCATGCAGGCCGTCCGTCGCCAGTGGGCGACGGAGGTCGCGAACGACCACTCGATCAACGTCTCGCCCAACGGGGAGATCCCCTACGGCGTGCTCGTGAAGACGATCGACGCCGTGCGCGAGGCCCGCCCCGGTGCGTGTGTCATCGCCGAAGATGGCCATGGTGGCGACTTCTCGAATTCCGACTGCCTCTTCCCCGAGGTCACCCTCGGCCTGCTGAGGAACTGATCCAATGTCAGCCACAGCCCACACCGAGAAGCCTTCGATGGTCGCGATGCAGCGGGAGGTCAACCGCCGCAAGCGTCGCAACAAGACCGAGCACGTCGACGAGGGGCTCAACGTCGTGCCGATGATGGACATGATGACCATCATCCTCGTGTTTTTGCTCAAGTCCCTGTCGGCCTCGTCGGCCAACATCCCTCAGGGCGACGACCTCCGGCTGCCGCACTCGTCGATCAACACGAGCCCCTCGAACGCCCTCCAGGTGATCGTGTCGCGCGTGTCGATCTCTGTGAACGGCCGCTTCATCACCGCCCTCCGCAACGGCTTCGTCGAGCCCGCCATGAAGCGCGGCGGCGGCACCGGGTTTCTCATCAACCCGCTCGCCGATAACATGCGTGACCAGTTGCAGTTGCAGCAGGCCCTCGCGACCCGCACATCAAACGCACCTTTCCGCGGCGAGATCGCCATCATCGCGGATCAGGGTCTCCCCTCGCGCACGGTCTTCGAAGTGCTCTACACCTGCGCGCAGGCCGGCTTCTCCGACTTCCGCTTCCTGGTGCTCAAGGGCCGCGGGCGCTGATTCGTCCCATGCTCTGGGCGAAGATCCTCGGCGTCGTGATCGCGCTCGCCCTCTTCGGAGGGCTTCTCTACCTCGGCGGACGCATCCCCCCCAACGACTCGGGCTCCGACGGTTAATCCCGTAGCCGACGCGGCGTTAGCACCTTGACGGTGCCTCTTGGCCCAGTCCCCGATCGCGTCGCATCCCGTGCGACACGCACAATCCCAGACCGGCCTGCTTCTTGCGCAACCAGCCCGAGCCGTTCCTCGGAGCCTGCGTGCGTGCGTCGTTGACAAGCGTCGCGTGTTCGTGTGACGAGACGCGGCGCGTTCCGCGCGCCCTCGCATGAGCGGCGCTCGAACCCACTGCTGTTCAGGGAGCCAAGGAAGTCCATGAGAAGGTTCGTCACCGCGGCGCTGCTCGCCGGCCTCGGTCCCGCCAGCGCCCTCGCGCAGCAGGCGCCTGCACAGACCTCTGCACCCGCCGCCACGGCCCCGGCAGCCACGCCCGCCCCCTGCGGCGGCGCCTGCGGCCCCTGCGCGGGCCGCCACCCCGTGG
>CAISKJ010000024.1 GCA_903885885.1 uncultured delta proteobacterium | reverse complement strand
CGCCGCAGTTCGCGGCGTCGGTAAGCGCATCGACGCACACGCCTCCGCACAGAACCTGCCCCGCGCCGCATGCCGACGAAGCCATGTCGGCGGGCACGTCGACGGTCCCGTCGGCGCGGTCGGCGGGCGCATCACCCGCCGCATCCGCGCGATCGGCAGCGACATCGACCGCCGCGTCGGGCACATCGGGCGCGCCGTCGAATGCCGCATCCGCGCGATCGGCAGCGACGTCGACCGCCGCGTCGGGCACATCGGTCGCTACGTCGGACGTCCCATCGATCGCTACGTCATCCGTCCCATCCATCGCTACGTCGGACGTCCCGTCGCTCGCTACGTCGGGTGTCCCATCGCCCGCTACGTCCGACGTCCCGTCGCTCGCTACGTCCGACGTCCCATCGCTCGACGCGACATCGCGCGCTCCTCCGTCGGGGCCCGCATAGTCCAACGGGTACACGAGCGAGCAGGAGCTCGCGAGCAACGACGACACCACCGCGAACAGACGCAAGCGCACGCGAAAACCGCTCCTTCATGGGCGCCTGTGCGACGCCCCGCAAGCCGCGACGAAGCTATCACGAGGCCGGGGCTGCCTCGCGGCTCCGAGCGCCTCCGTCGCAGCCTGCGCGTCGTTAGCGCTCGGGCGTGCGCGCCTTCGCGTAGCCCCACGCCGACGCCGCGACGGCCACGTAGCACCCCGCCGCGAGGGCGAGCACCGTCGAGAAGCCGAAGGCCATCGCGAGGATCATCGCGCCCACCGAGCCCACCACCGAGGCGTAGCCGTTGAGCACCCACGCGCGGGCCACCCACGCCTCGCGGTCGGAGCCCTCGAGCGCCGCGCTCCCCAGCGAGAGGCTCGTGGGAAAGGGCATCCCCATGAGCGCTCCCGGCAGCGCGAGGAGGCCCACGGCGATCACCACACGCGCCGCGAAGGGCCACGCCAGCGCGCCCTCGAACACCCGCTGCAGAAGCATCCGCTCGGCCACGAGCACCACGGCGACGAGGGCGGCCACGACGGCGAGGCGCCGCGCGTCGCCCTTCACCACGCGCGACGAGAGCGCGCTCCCGACGCCCGACGACGCCAGCATCGCGAAGAGCACCACCGAGAGCGCGTGCACGGGGTTGCCGAGAAAGAGCGTAAACCGCGGGATGAACACCGTCTCGACGGCGATGTACCCGAGGCCCAGCGCGAGGAAGGCGAGCGTCCACCCGGGGCGCATCGGCACCGCGACGCCGCCCCTGCGCCGCCGCGCGAGGTACGGCGGAAGCAACAGCGCGAGGCCGCCGCCCACGAGCGCGATCAGAAACGTAATGACCAGGAGCGTCTGCCCCGAGGCGGCGCCGAACACCCACTCCTGGCTCGAGCGCAGCCGCGTGAAGCGGTTGTACTCAAAGAAGAAGGGCGAGTCGTCGGTGCTCGGGTCGATGCGATAGTGGTAGGCGCGCTCGAACGCGGGGCGATCGGTCGAGCGAAAGTAGCGCTCGAACTCGTTGTCGCGCGTGGTGGTGTCCGGCGCCCACACCACGGCGAAGCCGTTGGCCGCGGCGAGCAGGCGAATGGCGCGCAGCTCGTCGGCGCGAAAGGGCGTCCGGCGCGCGAGCACGAGAGACAGGTCGATGGGCGAACCGGGCACGTTGGTCGAGAGAATGACCATGCGCTCGCCCGCGTCGCCGAGGCCCATCTCGCGGTACGCGCGGTCGGCGATGGCGCAGAGCCGCAGCGTGTGGCGCGGCGGCTTGTAGAGCCAGCGCGTGAGGGTGAGCGTGCCGTCGGGCGAGAGGTGGTCGAGGTACTCTTTGAAGGCCTCAACCGTGTAGAGAAAGTTCTCGCTCAGGGCGAAGGCGCCCGCCTGCGAGGCGGCGTAGGTGTCGACGCCCGAGATCTGCAAGAGGTCGTAGCGGGTGTTCGAGCGCCGGAGGTAGTGGCGCCCCTCGGCGTTGGTGATACGCACCGAAGGGTGGTGATAGATGCCCCCCGCGAAGCGATCGAAGTCTTGCGCGACCGCGCGCACGATGTTGCGGTTGATCTCGACGCCCTCGATGCGAGGCACACCGAAGTGCAGCGCCGCGCGCACGTCGGGCCCGCCGCCCGCGCCGATGATCAGCATGCGCTCGGGGCGCATCCCCCGCGCGCGATTCACCAGGTGCACGAAGCTCGGGAGGAGCATTTCGAACACCGGGTGGCGCAGCTCGGGCGTGCCGTCGTCGCGCCGGCGCGCTTCGAAGATCGACGTGATGGCCCACGCGTCGATCACCACGCCCACCTGGTTGGGGAGCGGGAGGTTGTACCGCGGAGAGATGCCCCAGATGCCGTAGTGCCAGGGGTTTACAAAGAGGTCGACGCACGCCGTCGAGTCGCACCGACGCGACACCACGAGCTCCTTGGGCACGCGCGGAAAGAGCTTCGCGTTCGGGAGGTAGAAGGGCCCGTGCAGCGGGTCCGAGCCCCACACCGCGAGCAGCGCCACCACCCCCGCGGCGCCCGCGCTCACGAGCGTGCCCGTGGCCTTCCAGGTCGTGCTGCGCGCCGCGAACGCGACGCCCGCGAGGGCCATCGCGAGGGCCGACACCATCACGCCGCCAGCGCCGCCGCCGAGGTGATCGAGCGCGAGCACGCTCACGCCGCAGCCGACGCCGCTCCCGAGGAGGTCGGCGGCGTACAGGGTCGACGCCGCGGCGCCGTGCGCCGAGAGCACCGCCGCGATCACCGTGCCCGCCAGGACGAAAGGCACGAGCACCGCCCCGATGAGCGTCACAAAGCATAGAAACTGCCCCGGGCTCGCGAGCACCGACGGCCCGAAGGGCAGGTGCGACGCCACCACGAGCGCGAACACCGTCGACGCCGCGCCCGCGAGGCACAGCTTGGCCATTCGGCCGTCGAGGTCGCCCGCGCGCAGCGAGGGCTTGAGCTGCACGAGCACGCCGCCCGCGGTGAAGCCCAGGAGCGCCATGGCCACCGCGAGGAACGCGAAGTGGTACCAGATGAGCAGCGAGAACACGCGGGTCAGCGAGACCTGCAGCGCGAGCACCGACAGCGCGGTGAGCCCGATCGCGACGAGCGGAAGACGGCGTAACACGGCCGCGACCCTACCCCTCAACCGCGCCCCGCGAGAACCGCAAACACACCCCCTCAGCGCGCGGCCCCCGGCGGCGCCGCCACGAGGCGACCGCGCCCCGGCGGCGGCGGCCGCACCTGCTCGAAGCCCCACGCCGTGGCCTGCCACAGCACCACGCGCGGGTCGTCGAGGCTGCGGTCGAAGGTGTACGTCACGCGCGCCGGGAGCGCCCCGCGCAGGTCGAGCACCGCGGCGTCGAAGCCCGCCGTCGCGACGCGTTCTCCCGCGCGCATCGGGGCGGCGCGCCAGAGCGCCGCGACGCCCGAGAACAGCGCCCCCGCGCGGGCCTGCACCGTGAGCGAGCGGTCGTCGGTGCGCAGGGCGATCACGTCGCCGTCGGGCACCGAGAGCACGCGCCAGGTCCGCGGGCGCTCACACCCGTGGGCCATCCATCGCAGCGGCGCGGTGTGCACCGTCTCGAACGCGCGCGCCGCGAGCAGCACGTGGTCTTGCTCGCGCGCATGGCAGGCGTCGACGCCGGGCAGCGCGCGAAAGGTCGCGTCGGGCGTGACCCACGAGGCCGCCGCGAGGTCGCTCCACCCGCGCGCTACGGGCGCCGTGAGGTGCAGCGCAACGGCGCACGCAACGAGCGCGCGCGCAGCCCACGCGGCCCCCCTGCGCGTACCCACCGCGGGCGACCACGCGCAGCCCGCGAGGGCCGCCAGCGAGGCCGCAAAGGCCGGTCCCGCGGCGAGCAACAGGCGCCCCATGGGAGGCGCCGAGAGCACAGGCACCAGCGCAGCCAACGCCCCTGCCCCGAGCCCCACGGCCTGCCGCCGCGGCGCGCCGTCGCCGCGCGCGAGGGCCATCGCAGCGATCACGGCCGCGACGACGAAGCCCGCGAGCACGGCGCCCGCGCCCGAGGCCGCGCGCTCGACGGGCACCGTGAGCACGAGCTCGGCGAGCAGCGCCGGGAGCCGCACGGCCGCGAGCGCGAGCCACGTCGCGGTGTGCGCGATCGGGTCGACGTAGCTCACGGTGCCGCGCACGCCGTGGCCCAGCGCGCGCCACGCGGCGAGGTAGAGCGCGCACGGGAGCAGCACCGCCGCGCAGGCCCGCACGCGCGCACGCAGCGCGCCGCGGCCCGCGACGAGCTCGTACGCGACCGCGCAGCCCGCGAAGG
>CAISKJ010000023.1 GCA_903885885.1 uncultured delta proteobacterium | reverse complement strand
GGGCACGCCCGCCTCGATCGCGCTCGCGGCGGGCGCCCTGCGCGGGCAGCTCGCCGACCTGCCCCTCGCTCGACCCGCGGAGGGGGGGCCGCTGCGCTCGCGCTTCGTGCGCCTCGTGGGCGACGACCTCGACCTGCGCGCGCCTGGCGTGCAGGGCCAGACGCTGCTCGTGGGGCTGCGCGACCGCGTGCGCGTGCGCTACCAGCGACCGGGCGTGGCGGGCGAGGCGACGGGTGACATGCGCGTGGGTCGTCCGGGCAACGAAGACGGTCCCCTCGCGGCGCGGCGCGCGCGCTGGCACGTCGTGGTGATGCGTCAGCGCGGCGACCGCGTGGGGCCCGTGGTGGGCAACGACGACGCAGGCGCGATGCGCATCGCGCGGCGCCAGGTCGAGATCGCCAACGAGGTCTACGTGCAGTGCGCCATGACCTGGGGCGACCCCGCGCAGGCCGACGTGTCGATCGTCGAGCCCGCGCGCGACGCGCTGCTCTCGGTGGGCGACAACGACGGCTTCGAAGCGTCGGGCGGCGTCGCGCGGGTGATGGTCAACAGCGTGCTGGTGGGCCCCGTGCGGCAGGAGCCCGGGTGGCACCCCGTCGACACGGCGCGCGCCCTCGCGGCGGCCATGCGCGCGCGCGGGTTCACCGTGCGCGTCACCGAGAACCCGCGCACCGACTACGGCGCGTGGGGCAGCGCCGACCTCGTCGCGCGCGACCGCCAGGGGAGGCTCGCGAGCTTCGCCCCCGTCGCGGGCGCGGCCCTGTCGACGGACGCGCGGCAGTCGGTGACGGTGGGCCGCGTCGACCTCCTCGACGGCGTCGACGAGTTCAACAACCTCAACTCGGCGTCGGGCACCCTCGAGGAGCGCGCGCTCATCAAGCCCCTCACCGACGACGACCCGAGCACCGTCGACCTCTTCATGATCAACCGCTTTGCGCGCGGGACGCGCATCGGCGAGGCCTTCGTCGAGGGCGCCACGGGCGCGATCGTGAACGGGCTGCTCATCGACCGCGCGGGCATCTCGGCCGAGCGCGAGGCGTGGACGCAGTCGCACGAGGCCGGCCACATTCTGCTCGATCAGCCGTGGCACCCCGACAACATGGGCCCCGATCGCCCGTGGCTGCTCATGGACGCCGACGCGAGCCTCCCGGCGGTCACGGGCCCCAAGCGCCTCACGGCCGACGAGTGCGCGCGCATTCACGAGCAGAGCGGCGCGGGCGCGGTGCCTTCGATCCTCGCCCGCTACGACGTCGTGCGCCCGTCGGCGCGCGCGGCGGAGTTCGTCGCGTGGCCCCGCGAGCCGCTGTACCCCCGCGGTGACGAGGCGACGGCCGCGTCGGCGTCGGGCGCCCCGAGGCCCGCGGCGCCCGCGCGCGCACCCGACCCGACCGCGGCCGAGGTGGGCGTGACCGTGCGCGAGTGATCAGCGACGGGCGGGCGGAATCACGCTCGAGCCCGGGCGAATGAGCCCCGCGCCGCAGGTGCCCGCCCAGCCCTTGAGCTTCGCGCCCACGAAGGCGGCCGCGATCACGCCCACGACGAGGAGCGCCACGAGGCGAAAGAGAAAGCGTCGATCGCGCTCGACGGGCACGAGCGTGCTCTCGTCGACGGCGCCCGTGGAGTGAATTTGGGGGTCTTCGTCTGCCATGGTGGGCCCTGCCGGGGCCCTATACCACAACGCTTCTCTACGCCGAGACGACCGACGCGAGGGCGAGGGCGAGGGAGCAGCTCATCGCGTCGGGCTCGAGGTCGCGCTGGCGGCGCGTGACCCGCTGCGTGCCCGACACGGAGCGCCGCGCGGCGCGCTCGGCGGTGGCCTCGGGGCTGTGCGTGCGCTTCACCGAAGCGCTGGCGGCCGCGGCGTCGACGGCGCGGCGGAGCTGCTCGCGGGCCTCGTGCATGCGCCACGCGACGGTGCCCTCGGTGGTGCCCAGCACGGCCG
>CAISKJ010000022.1 GCA_903885885.1 uncultured delta proteobacterium | reverse complement strand
TGTCGGCGGTGACGTCGACGACCACGTCGGGCCTGGCGTCAGCGCCGAGGTCGAGCGGAACGTCCGCGGGCGCTGCGCCGGCGCGAAACTCTTCGGTGGGAAAGCTGCACCCCGCGCCCGCCGCGAAGGACGCGACCACGCAGAACCGCACAAGGCCATGCATCAAGCGACTCATTGCCGCGGAGGATATTGAACCTCGCGGCCCGTCGCCACGGCGAACGCGGGGTGTCGCCCGGGCGCCGTCGCGACGTCAGCGCGTGGCGATGACGTTGAGGCTGATCGGGAGGTTGCCGTACGGCTTGTAGTCGCTCGTGTCGTCGAAGAGCCCGAAGGACCGTACGCGCTGCGCCGACGCGAAGCCCGCGCCGTTGAGAAAGTCGTACAGAATGGCTTGATTGAAGCCCACATAGTGAAAATCGTTGGCGTCCACCTGGCCGCCGAACATCATCCGCACGATGTGCCACCGGATGTTCACGTCGAGGTCGGGCTGGAGCATCAGCGTGCACAGGGTGTCGAGGTCGGGCACCGACACGTAGAAGCGCGCGCCGGGCTTGAGCACCCGACGAATGCCGCGGAGCGTGGTCGCCACCGCCGACTGGTGAATGTGCTCGAGCACGTGGCTGGCGTACACGCAGTCGCAGCTCTCGTCGGCGAACTGGCTCAGATCGGAGATGTCGCCGACGACGTCGACCCCCTCACCGGGCTGAATGTTCATCAGCGTCCAACCGGGTCGGGGCTCGCGCCCGCCGATGTGCAACCTCAACGTAGGCTCCTTGCGAGGGGGGGGAATCGATGGCGCGCGGCGTCGCGCGCGAAGCCTATGGATTTCTATGAGTCGGTGACCGCGCGCAACGAAATTCTGGGGCCGCCCCGGGGGATGCGCTACCCGCGAAGAAACTCGCCGTAGTAGCTTGCGGCGCGATGAACGGTCGCTCGCTCTCCCCCGCTGCGCAGGCCCGATTCCAGAGCGCGTGTCACCACTATCAATCCGCCGACTACGGCGAGGCCGAGCGCGGCTTCCGCGCGGTGCTCGACGAGGCCCCGGGCTTCGGGCAGGCCCTCGGAAACCTCGCGGAGACGCTGCGCGCGCTCGGGCGCTTCGACGAGTCGCTCGCGGTGTTCGCCGTCGCGCTGCGGGCCTCCCCCGACGACGCGACGATTCACAACAACCACGGCGCGACCCTTCGCTCGGCGGGGCAGCTCACCGCCGCGATCGCCGCGTTTCGCAGGGCCACCGAGCTCGCGCCGGAGATGTACCGCGCGCAGGCCAACCTCGGTCACGCGCTCGCGCACGCGTCGCAGCCGGCCCTCGCGATCGCGCCCCTCGAGCGCGCCGTTCAGCTCAACGGCAGCGAGATCGCCAACTACCTCGCCCTGGGCGCCGCGTACTTTCACGTCGATCGGGCGCCCGACGCCGCGGCCCTGCTCGTGCGTGCCCTGCGCCTCGATGCGCGGTCCTACGACGTGCGCTTCATGCTGGCCGGGGCCCTGTGGGGCAGCGGGCGCCTCGAAGACGCGGTTCAGCAGTACCGCGAGGCGCAGAGCGTGTTCGCGGCGCACGGCGCGGTCAGTTCGTCGATGCTCCTCGCGCTGCACCACGGCGACGGCGTCGGCCCCGCGGAGCTCTTCGACGAGCACCTGCGCTTCGGCGCCGCGTTGCACCGCGCGGAGGGCGCGCCCGCGTCGGCGTGGCCCAACGACCGCTCGCCCGCGCGAAGGCTGCGCGTGGGCTACGTGTCGCCCGACTTTCGTCGCCACCCGGTGGGCTTCTTCGTGACGCCGGTGCTCGAGGCCCACGACCGCGAGGCCTTCGAACTCTTCGCCTACGGCGACGAGCGCGCCCACGACGACGTGCAGGCGCGCGTGCGCGCCGCCGTCGACCACTTCGTCGACGTCACCGGCTGGAGCGACGAGCGCCTCGCCGCGCGGGTCGCCGCCGACCAGATCGACGTGCTCGTCGACCTCGCGGGCCACACCGTCGGCGCCCACCTCGGCGTGTTCGCGCGTCGGCCCGCGCCCGTGTCGCTCACGTGGCTCGGCTACCCCGACACGACGGGGCTCGCGACGATCGACTACCGCGTCACCGACGCCGTGGCCGACCCGCCCGGCGCCGACGCGCACTACACCGAAGACCTCTTGCGATTGCCGCGCTGCTTCGTCGCCTACGCGAGGCCGCGCGGCGTCGAGCCCGTCGACGCGCCCCCGTCGCGGGCGTCGGGGCGCATCGCCTTCGGGGCCTTCAACGCGCCGTACAAGCTGTCGTCGCGGCTCGCGCGCGCCTGGGCCGCCGTGCTCGACGGCGTGCCCGGATCGCGCCTGCTCCTCAAGGCGCGCGCCTTCGCGCATCCCGCGGTGCGCGCCCGCGCGCTCGGGCTGCTCGCCGCGGCGGGCGTCGCGCCCGAGCGCATCGAGTTTCTCGCGTACGCCCCCGCGTGGGAAGACGCGCTGGCGCACTACAACCAGGTCGACATCGCGCTCGATTCGTTTCCGTACAACGGCACGACGACGACCTGCGACGCGCTGTCGATGGGCGGTCCCCTCGTGGCGCTGCGCGGCGCCTCGCACGCGGCGCGGGTGAGCGCGTCGGTGCTCACGGCGCTCGGTGAGCCGTCGCTCATCGCCGAGTCCGAGGCCGACTACGTGCGCGTCGCCGTCGCGCTCGCCCGCGACCCCGCGCGCCTCGCGCAGTTGCGCCGCGAGCTCCCCGGGCGCTTCGACGCCTCGCCCGTGGGCAGCCCCGCGCGCCTCGCCCGCGACCTCGAAGACGCCTACCGCACGGTGTGGACGCGCTACTGCGAGGCCGGCGCGCGACCGCCGCGCACGCTCGCGCCCGCGGTGCTGCGCGACGACGAGTGCGACCACGTGCCCATCGCGGGCGGCGTCACCGTGGCGGTGCCGCGCGCGTTCGAAAACCTCACGTCGTACGTGCTGCGCGAGCAGGGCGACTGGTTCGAAGACGAGATGGGCTTCATCCGCGCGCTCACGCAGCCCGGCGACCGCGCGATCGACTGCGGCGCCAACCACGG
>CAISKJ010000021.1 GCA_903885885.1 uncultured delta proteobacterium | reverse complement strand
GGCGAAGTCGACGAGGAGCACGCCGTTGGAGACCACGATGCCCACCATCATGATCACGCCCATGAAGCTGTTTACGCTGAGCGTGGTGCCCGTGAGGTAGAGCGACACGATGACGCCCGACACGCCGAGGGGCACGCTGAACATGATGACCAGCGGGTCGACGAGGGAGCCGAACTGCGACGCGAGCACCATGTAGACCAGCGCGAGCGCGAGGAGCGCCGCGAAGCCGAGGCCCGAGAAGGCCTGCCGCTGCGCGTCGACCTGGCCGCCCACGCGCACGGCGAAGCCGTCGGGCGGCGGGTTGCGCGCGATGACGCGCTCGCACGCGGCGGCGGCGGTGCCGAGGTCCCACCCGGGGGCGACGTTGCCGGTGACGTCGACCACGCGCTGCAGGTACTTGCGCGTGATGAGCACGGGGCCGCTGGAGCGCTCGACGCGCGCCAGGGTGCCGAGTGAGACGGGCGTACCGTTGGGCCCTCGAACGAAGATCTCACGGAGGTCGTCGACCTCGTCGCGGAAGGGGTCGTCGAGGCGCACGTTGACGTTGTACTCGTTGCCCGTGGTGGGGTCGGTGAAGGGCACCGGCGTGAGCTGGTTGCTCCCCACGAGGCCCACGAGCACCGACTGCGCCACCTGCTGCTCGGTGATGCCCAGCACGCCGGCCTTCTGCCGGTCGACGCGCACGCGGAGCTCGGGGTAGTTCTCCTCGCGCGACACCTGGAGGTCGGTGAGGAGGGCCGAGCCGTCGGGCCCCTTCGCCTCGCGCATCGCGCCCAGGAGCCGTCGCGCGTACGCGGCGCCGACGTCGAGGTCGTAGCCGAGCACCTCGACGTCGATGGGCGCGGGCGCGCCGAAGTTCAAGATGCGCTTCACGATGCCGCCGGTGGAGACGAAGACGCGCGTGCCGGGCACCGTGTCGCGCAGCGCGACGCGCAGGCGGTCGCCCGCGGCCACGTCGGAGAAGCTCCGCGCCCGCGCCCCCACGAGGTTGACCTGGATGTTGCCCGCGTGCGCGCCGGTGTTGGCCGTGAAGAGCGCCGTGCGGCCCGCGGGGAGGCCGTTGTCGCCGATCATGGTGGTGATCACGCGGTCGCCGAGGGTGCGTCGAACGGCGGCTTCGAAGCGCGCGCCGGCCTCTTCGGTGCGCTCGACGCGCGTGCCGATGGGGTTGCGGTACACGACGCTCGCCTGCGCCTCGTCGGCCTCGGGGAAGAACTCGGTGCCGATCTTCTTCGAGAGCGCGAGCGTGGCGCCGAAGAGGCACAGAATGGTGAGCACCGTCACGGCGCGATGGCGCAGCACCGCCGAGAGCGCGCGGGCGTAGAGGTCGTCGAGGCGGTCGAGCGCGCGCAGCACGGGCGCGTACCACGCGGCGGCGTCGCCCTCGGCGTGGCCTCCGCGGAGCCAGTAGAGGCACAGGAGCGGCGTGACCGTGCGCGACACGAAGAAGCTCATGATGAGCGCGAAGGCGATCGTGAGCGCGAGGGGCGCGAAGAGGTTGCGCGACACGCCCGTGAGAAAGAGCACGGGGAGAAACACCACGATGGTCGTGATGGTCGACACGAGGATGGGCATGGCCACCTCTTGCGCGGCGTCGAGCACGGCGCGCACGCGGTCGGTCGAGCGCGCGAGGTGCCGGTGGATGTTCTCGAGCTCGACGATGGAGTCGTCGACGAGGCGCCCCACGCCGAGCGCGAGGCCGCCGAGGGTGAACACGTTGAGCGTCTGCCCCGTGGCGTAGAGCAGCGTGAAGGTGGCCACGATGCTGAGCGGGATCGCCACGCTCACGATGGCCGTGGCGCGCAGGCTCAACAGAAAGAGGAGGATCACCGCGACGGCGAGGAGGCCGCCCTGCAACGCCTCGTGCTGGAGCGCCGTGATGGCCGCGCGGATGTACGTGCTCTGGTCGAAGGAGAGGGCCACGCGCGCGTTCCGCGGAACGCCGCGGAGGTTTGGG
>CAISKJ010000020.1 GCA_903885885.1 uncultured delta proteobacterium | reverse complement strand
GGGCGTGCGACGGCGAGTCGACGACGGTCTGGAGCATCTCGGGGTCGACGGTGCGGCGTGACACGCGGCGCACGGCCGACGGGGGCGTCTGGATGCGCCCGGCGGGGGCGGCCGACGGCGACGCTTCGGCGCGCGCGGCGAGGGCGGCGACGAGGGTGTGCGGGGCGAGGGGGAGCACGCTCATGAGCGCGCGAGAGAACACCTCGCAGGTGGGCCAGCGCGACGCGGGGGCGCGGGCGAGGGCGGTCATGAGCACCGCGTCGAGGTCCGCGGGGAGCTCGGGCACGTAGTCGCGGAGCGAGGGGATCTCTTCGTTGAGCAGCGCCTGAATGACCCGCGCGTCGGTGGAGCCTGCGAAGAGGCGACGCCCGGTGAGCAGCTCCCACAGCACGATGCCGGCGGCGAACACGTCGGCGCGGCGGTCGATGTCGTCGGCGAGGAGCTGCTCGGGGGCCATGTACGCGAGCTTGCCCTTGGTCTGCCCGTCGCGCGTCGCGCCGACGCGCCCCGTGGCGCGCGCGATGCCAAAATCGGTGATGCGCGCGCGGCCGTCGACGCCCACGATGACGTTGTGCGGCGACACGTCGCGGTGCACGAGGCCCAGGCTCGCGCCCTTGTCGTCGCAGAGCTCGTGGGCCGCGTGGAGGCCGGCCAGCAGGTCGTTGGCGATGCGCGCGACGGTGCCCAGCGGCAGGCGCGCACCGCGCCGCGCCTGGTCTTTCGCGAGCTTCAAGAGCGTCGGGCCCTCGACGTACTCCATGACGATGGAGAGGCCTTCGATGTCGTCGATCTCGAGCGTCTCGACCACGTTGGGGTGGCGGATGCGCGCCGCGAGCTGCGCCTCTTCGAAGAACATCGACACGAACTCTTCTTCGGTGGCCAGGTGCGGGTGCAGCCGCTTGATCGCCACGGTGCGCGACACGCCCGCCTCGTCGAGGCGCGCGAGGTACACCGTGGCCATGCCGCCCGACGCGATCTCGCGAAGGATCGTGTAGCGCCCGATGCGCTTCTCGACGGGGGCGCCGCCCGTGGACTCCCTTGCTTCGCTCACAAGCCGCCTTCACCTTCCAAGGGGTGGGAGGCGTAGGGGATAACACGTATGCCGATAGGTGGGGTAGCGCCTCTCTCACCCGTCGAGCCTGCGCCACCAGCTCGCGGCGCGCGCGTAGCGGCTCAGGGGCGCGCGCACGGTCACAAACGCGCGCTCGGCGCTCACCTGCAGCGCCTCGATGGAGCCCGTCGGAATGCCCAGCCCGAAGCGGATGCGCTGGTACACCTCGCACGCCTCGTCGAGGCCTTCGGGCATGGCGTGGCCCTGCGCGCTGCGCACGCTGACGACGCGCTCGACAGTGTGGTCGAGCGACTCGCCGGTGCCGGGCGCGAGCTTCGCGTCGCCGAGGGCGATGAGCACGTAGCGCCACAGGTTGGCCGCGCGCTCGCTGGGCGTGACCTCGCGCAGCGGGCGCCGCAGGTGGCGCAGCAGAAAGAGCCTTCGCACAGGGCGGTTGAGGAGAAACAGCGGCACGAAGGGCAGCACGTCGCGCGCCTGGCGGGCGGCCTCGCGGAGGCTTCGCTTGATGGAGCGAACGAGCGCGTCGAGGTCGGGGTCGGGCACCTCGCGGGGGCGTCCGCTCTCGGGCTCGGTGCGGCGCGCGTCGGTCGATTGCGTGCGCCAGAGGTAGGGCGCGAGCCTTGCCACGAGGCCGCTCGCGAGGAGCGACAGGAGCAGCACCGCGGTGACGCCGCGCTTGGTGATGCGCGTGGCCCCGACGGCGCGGTGCGCGCTGAGGCTCATGGGCGAGGCCGTGGCGCCCGATTGCCACACCTGGGCGTGGTAGTGCTCCTGCCCCGCGAGAAACAAGAAGAACTCGACGATCACCGTGAAGAGCAGGGCCAGCGTGGCGGGCTGCCAGACGCCCTCTTTGTGGCCGGCCTGCCAGGCGTGGAGGCGGTTGTTCTTCTCGAGAATGGTGACGATGGCGGCCGTCCAGCAGCTCATGGGGATCCACAGGGCGAGGAGCGAGCCGCGGCGGTGCAGCGTGAGGTGCCCCGCGCCGATGGACCACACGAGCGCGATCACGCCGACGACGAGCGACGCGGGCACGCCCACCATGGTGGTGGCGCACGCGAGGGCGAGGGTGCCGTACACCGCGACCTGCACCACCCAGGGGCGCACCCGCGCGAGGGCGAGGCCGTTGCCCGCAGCGACCCCAATGGCGCTCACGACGAGGATCGCGGCGGTGGCGCCGAGGTCGCCGTGCCACCACGTCGCGGCCGTGACGAAGAGGGCCGCGTAGCTCGACACGAGGAGCAGCCAGTAGCTGCCGAGCACCCACTTCGCGCGGGCGAGCGTCTCGCGCAGGGGCTCGCGCGCGACGCCCGCCACGAGCCACGGCGGGAGGATCATCGGGGGCGGTTGTGCTTCGGGTGTCATCGCGCGTCGAGCACGTACGCGGGGCCGGCGCGGCGCACGCGGTAGAAGGGCTCGGCCCGCGCGCGGAGCTCGGCCTCGTGGTGGTTGGAGGCCCGATGGAGCATCGCTGCGCGCGCCAGCTCGAGGCGCCTGCGGGCCTGCGTGCGGCGGTGCGCCACGGTGATCGCGTTCTCGTCGGAGCCCGCGGGAAAGCGCAGCACGAGCGCGTCGAGGCGCGCGTGGCCGGCGACGGCGTGGGGGTCGGCGACGGGGCCCGGGATCTCGTCGGCGAGGGGGAGGAACACCCAGGTGATCCATGCCCCCTGCGGCGGCGCGAGCGGGGGGAGGGGAGACACACGCGCGGTGACCACCACCACGAAGGCGCCGCGCTCGTACGCGGGGATGGCGTCGTGGAGGTCGGTGCGTCGCTGCCAGCGCGCGCGCGATCCCACCTCGCGCCAGCGGGCCTGCGCGCCGCGGCGGCACTCGGTCTCTTCGAAGGGAGGCTCTTCGCCGGTGGGCATCACGAGCGTTACGGCCTCGCCGCGCTCGAGGAGGGCGCGCGCGAGCGAGAGCCACACCTCGACGAGGTGGTCGAGCGCGTCGCCGAGCACGAGGTCGCTCTCGTCGCCGGCGTCGAGGCCCGCGGGGAGGTGGTTGTCGAGCACGAGGCGCACCTTGCGGGGCGTGATGGTCACCGTCTCGGGGATGCGCACCTGGAGGCGCCCGACCTTGAGCGAGAGCTTCCAGTGGATGCGCCGCGTGTCGTCGCCGGGCACGTAGTCGCGGAAGCGCAGGTGGTCGTCGGTGGGCAACCGTCGGAGCGCCGAGAGGGCGCCCTCTTCGGGCGAGTGCGACTTCGGCGAATCACCCAGTCCGATGGGGAGGAGGCGCGGGAGCACCTTGAGCCGCGCGCCCGCCGAGTGCGCCACGGCGACGCGCGTGAGGCCGAAGAGGTCGGTGTAGGCGATCTCCGCGGGGCCGATGTGATAGTCGCCGCGGGGCGTGCGGCGCAGGGCGCGCGAGAGGGTGATGCGCTGCAGCGAGGCCGCGGGGCCCACCACGTGGCGCGTCTCGGTGGCGAGGCGCGCGGGGAGCTCTTGATGCAGCCGCAAATTGAAGCCCGCGGGCACGGGGACGCGCTCGAAGTGGAAGCGCTCCTCGACCGAGTCGCCGGCCTCGACGAGGGCGGGGGCGAACTCGCGGCCGATGGTGCCGCGGCGCGTGGCGAGGCGCTGTTCGAAGCGCGTGACGACGAAGGTGCTGAGCACCACTGCCGCCGCGACGAGGAGGTACAGGGTGACGAGGCCCAGCACCGCGATGACGCCGAGCTCGGCGAACTTGAACACCAGCGAGAGCGACACGGCCACGAGGCCGCCGACGAACATCCCGAGGCCCTTGTCGGTGAGCACGCGCACGTGGCGGTGCACCGCGTCGAGGAGGGCGTCGGTGGAGCGGTCGCCCTCGCTGCGCGCGGCGTCGCGCTCGCGGCGCACCTTCACGGCGATGCCCGCGAGCTGCGCCACCAGCACCGGGAGGAGCAGCACCGACGCGAAGCGCACGAGGGCCCCGAGCGTGGCGCCCACCTGCGAGACCTCGGCGTAGAAGCCCGTGACGCCGCCCACCACGAAGGGCATGAGGGTGAGCAGGGCCGTGTGCGCCGCGATGCCCGCCACGAGGCGCGCGCGCGATGGCCGATGGGGCGGTGCGACGGCGCGCTCGGTGGCCATGGAGAGGGTGGTCGCTCCGTCAGCCGGGCACGGCGATGCGGCCCATGGTCTCGATGACGAACTCGCGGCCCGCGCGCGCGTCGGAGAGCATCACGCGGTGGCCGAGCACGTCGGGCGCCATGGCCTGCACGTCTTCGGCGGTGGCGTAGTCGCGGCCCTTGAGCATCGCGCGGGCCTGCGCGGCGCGCATGAGCTGAATGGTCGCGCGCGGCGAGAGCGACTGCAGGTTGCGCGGGTCGCCGCGCAGCGCGTGAATCACCGCCACGGCGTAGCGCTTGAGGTCTTCGCTCGCGTAGACGAGGGGCGCGGTCTGCTGCCAGAGCACGAAGTCGTCGCGGGTGATCACCGCGCGCACGTCGTCGAGGGGCGCGTCGGGCGACAGGTGCACCGAGAGCATCTGCACCTCGGCCATCTCCGAGGGGTAGCCCATGGTGAGCATCATCATGAAGCGGTCGATCTGCGCGGCGGGCAACGGGTAGGTGCCCTCGTGGTCGAGCGGGTTCATGGTGGCGAGCACCTGAAAGGGCGCCTCGAGCGCGTGCGTCTCGCCCTCGACGGTGACCTGGCGCTCTTCCATCACCTCGAGCAGCGCGCTCTGGGTTTTAGGGGTGGCGCGGTTGATCTCGTCGGCGAGAAGAATGTTGGTGAACACGGGCCCCGGCTGAAACTCGAAGGCCTTCTTGCGCATGTCGAAGACGTTGGAGCCCGACACGTCCATGGGCAGCAGGTCGGGGGTAAACTGGATGCGCTTGAAGTCGCAGGCCACCGAGGCGGCGATGCTGCGCGCGAGCATGGTCTTGCCCACGCCGGGCACGTCTTTGAGAAGAACATGGCCGCGCGCGCTCATGGCCACGAGCACCCGGGCGATCACGTCGTCTTTGCCGACGATGACCCGGCGCACCGAGGCCATCACGGTGTCGAACTGCGCGCGCACCGTGGCGATGGCGCGGGCGACGTCGTCGCGGGGTACGGTGGGGGGCTGCGTCACGGCATCGGCTCTCTGCGAGGGGCTTCAGGTGGGGTCGGCGGGCGCGAGAAAGAAGGCCCGCACGCGCCCTAGCACGCGCTGCAGGTCGGTGGCGTAGCGGGCCTTGTAGCGCGCGTGCCACGCGTCGAGCGACGCGCGGGTGATGCCCCACGCGACGGCGTACGACTCGACGATGCGCAGCTCGCTCGGGTCGGCGCTGCCGTCGATGCACGCGAGCTCCATCATGAGCTCGACGACCTCTTGCCGGCGCGCCGGGGGGATGCGCCCCGACACCTCGAGGGGCCGGTGCACGCGCATCTCTTCGGGCCTGAGCGGGGTCATGCCCTCGGCCTCGACGAAGCGCTCGATGAAGGCCATCTCGCGGGCGTCGTAGTTGCCGTCGGCGGCGAGCACGCTCACCAGCGCGAGCACCATCGCGCGGGGGTCGTACGCGTGCTCGATGGGGCGCGGCGGGGGCACCGAGATGGGGCGCACGGGGGTGTTCCTGCGGGCGGCCACGGGGCTGCCGCGGCCCGCGCCCGCGGCCGGCGAGAAGAGCGTCGGGAGCGCGCCGAAGCCCGTCGCGACGGCCTCGCCGCGGACGATGCGCGCGTGCGCCTCGTCGAGGGTGCGCCCGGCGAAGTTGGCGGCCACGAAGGCCTCGAGGTCGCCGTCGGACTCGTCGTCGGCCATGCGCCGCAGGGCGCGTTCGAAGGCCGTGCGATCGCGCAGATCGACGGGGGGCTTCGACGGCTCGCGATGCGCGCGCGCGCCGCAGACGCCGCACGTGTGGGCGGCCACCTCGTGGTCGGTGAGCGGGTGCGCGCAGCCGGGGCAGTGGCCCGTGGCCCGCGCGGCGAGGGTGAGCGTGCCGGGGCCCTCGGCGACGCGCCCGACCCACGCGCCCTCGCACAGGCGGCACCGCGCGTCGGCGGGCACGCCCAGCGCGCACGCGGGCTCGGCGGGGTCGTAGACTTCGACCACCACCCCTTCGACCCCACACGCGGGACAGTCACCGCTCAGTTCAAACTGCGTACGCACGCGGGGTGAGAGTATACGCGCGAATCACAGCGTCGCGCGCGCTACCATCGCGGCTCTATGAGCGACACCGAACCGAGGGCCTTGCAGGAGCGCTTCGCGCCGCACAACCACTGCTTCGGGTGCGGCCCCGCCAACGAGAAGGGGCTTCGTATTCGAAGCGTTCCGTCGGGGGGCGACGGCGACGAGCTCGTCTGTACGTGGCGCGCGGAGCCGCACCATGAGGCCTTTCCGGGCATGCTCAACGGCGGCATCGCGGGCGCCCTGCTCGATTGTCACAGCAACTGGACGGCGGCCCATCACCTCATGAAGGCGCGCGGCCTGGAGACCCCCGCCGTGCACGGTGACCGCTGAGTTTCACGTGACCCTGCGTCGCCCCACACCCACCGGGGGCGAGCTCACGCTGAAGGCCCGCGTGGTGTCGAGCGAGGGCGACAAGGTGGTGGTCGACGCGACGCTCGAGGCCAACGGCAAGGTCACGAGCACCTGCCGCGGCACCTTCGTGGCCGTGCGCGAGGGGCACCCGGCCTATCACCGCTGGTAGGGGGGCGCTCCGCCGTCCGTCGCGGCGTCGCTCGCGGGTGCGCCCGCGTCGCCTGCGAGGGCGCTCGGCGTCGACTCGTCGCAGGTGACCTCTTGCACCGTGAGCGCCTCGCTCGGGGGCGCGAGGGAGAAGGTCTCTTCGGGCAGGTCGGGGTCGAGTGACACCTCGCGGTAGCGCACCATGAGGTCGACGTTGTCGCGCTCCATCACTACGCGCACGCGCTTGGGAAAGTCGACCCCCGAGACCGCCTCGTAGTCTTCGAAGGTGAGCACCGCGCGCACGCCGCGGGCGTCGCGGAGCTCGGCGCGCGTGGGCCGCGGGCGCTGCTGGTCGGGCTGCGCCTCGTCGTGCTCTTGCGACGTGATCGTGAGCGCGAGCGACTCGGAGCGACCCCCGACGCCCGCGATGTCGACGACGTAGTGACCGTCGTCCCAGCGGATGCGCGCATCGCCGTCCAACAGCGGCGGACCGCCGGCGAGCATCGAGACCACCTCGGCGGCCTCGAGGGGGATGCCCAGGAGCTGCGCCGCCACGCAGGGGCGCGCGCGCCCGACGAAGAAGCTCCCGCCGCGCAGGTCGGCCATCGCGAAGCGCGCGCCGTCGGTCACGATGGTGCTCACCGTGTTGCCGAAGGCTCGCGTGTCGACGCGCAGGCTCGGCCGCGACACGAACACGAACACCTCGCCGCGGATGCGCCCCTGGGCGCCAAAATGGTCGGCCGAGCCGTGCGCCCGCAGGCTCCGCACGCGCGCGTCGCGCGTACGAATCTCGCGCAGCGCCATCTGCGGGTCGGTGATGGGATACCGCGGGGGGCTCCCGCACGAGGCGATCAACGACAACGCACCCAGCACCCAGACCGACGCTCTCATGGCACCCGATCCTTGCACGGCGCCGAGGGCCGCGTAGAGCGCGAAGTCTCTGCCGTCGCACTCGTTGACGAAGCTGGGGTGTAGGTGTAGTCCCCACCCGAAGCCATGGTGAACTCTTCGCTGTTTCGTCGGGTGTTGGGGCCGATGGTGATGCTGGCGCTCGCGTCGTGCGCGCCCGACGACGGCTCCGCGGCCGACGCTGAAGACGAGTGGGGCGCCGACCAGATCGTCGGGGTGAACTCCGTCGGTCGTCGGATGGCCGTCGAGGGCTACGTGTACGTGCCCGTGACGGCCACGCAGGCGACCGTCGTGGCGGCGGTCACCTCGCAGATGCGCGTGCTCTTCGGCGCCGCGCGCACGGCCGACATCGGCCTCTCGGAGCGGCAGCCGATCATCAACACCGCGTCGTTTCGGTCGGACACGGTGACGGTGATCGACACGGCGCGCCCGACGGCGCCCCCGCGCACGCTCAAGCGCGTTCGGTACACGTATCGCACGCGCGCCGTGGTGCCCCGCGCGCTCGAGAACGCGAGCACGGTGCCGTCGGTGACGCTGTTCCCCACGACGTACGCGACGCGCGCGACCGAGATCATGATGCGCTGCCACGACCGCGACGCGCAGACCGTCTCGGCGGGCTCGATCTGGTACCACTTTCACCCCACGCTGCCCGCCTGCGCCGAGGGCGTCGAGGCCGAGCGGCAGCGCATCACCGACGACCGTCGCGCGCTCACCAACCCCGACCGGCAGATTACCGAGAGCGAGGCGGCGCGGCTGTACCTCCCGCTCGTGATGCAGCTCACGGCGCTCGAGGGCAACGCCAACGCGTCGCCCGAGTATCACCGCCTCTTCGACCACGAGCGCTTCGTGGCGTACTCGTTCTTCGGGCTCGACCGCGAAGACGACGCCTACGACTACGGGGCGAAGAACTACTTCACCTGGCTGCGCACCGTGACCCGCGCGCAGACCTCGCTGCGCCTCACGGTGCCCGACGGCACGGACCTCTTTCGCGTGCAGGTGAACGGCCGCGACGTGCCCAACGTGACGCTCGACCGCGTGCTCGGCTGGGTGCTCGACGACGCCAACTACCCCGCCGAGGTCACCGACCGCCGGGCCTTTCGCCTCCAGGTGCTGCGCCAGTGGCGCGGCCACTTCGTGCACCTCGGCATGAGCGCCACCGTCACCGCGCAGGGCCGCGCGCGCACCGTGCCCATCGAGCTGCGCACGTACTACGGCGACGAGGAGCGCGACATCGCCGGCGCCGTTCGCCGCTACACCGCGGCCTTTCGCGACGCCGACGTGTTTCAGTACACGGGCCACTCGCACCTCGGCTACGGCCCCCTCGACCCGCAGAACTACGCGGCCTCGGTGTTTCCCAGCAAGTACCAGCTCATGATGGTGAACAGCTGCGTGTCGTTCAACTACTACAACCAGTTCTTCCGGCTGCACCCGGGCGGGTCGGCCAACCTCGACACGGTCACCAACGGCATCGAGGTGTACCTCGAGGGCGCCGGGCTCTCGTCTGCGCGCTTCATGCTCGCCATGCTCGACGGGCGCTTTCGCAACTACCGCGACGTGCTCACCGAGATGCGCGTCGACCTCCCGTGGGAGCCCGCGCACGACCCCAACCGCGTGGCCGACGGCGAGCTCGACAACCAGTTCACCACCGCGCGCTTTCCGATGTCGTTCGCGCCCGTGCGCTGAGCGGAGAGGGCCTCCAACGCATCGCCGCGTGGATGCCCGTCGCATGAACATCGCACGCGCCACGCTCGTCGCCCTCGCGCTCTCTACGCTCGTCGCCTGCGCCCGCACGCGGCCTGCGACGCTCCCCGCGGCCGACCGACCGGCGCCGCCGTCGGACGCGCCGCTCGGTTACGTGACCGTAGGCACCGCGGTGCGCCTCCCGCCGCCGCATCGCACGGAGTCTGCGTCGAACCCTGCGCGCGTCGTGGCGCGCCCGCCCGAGGCGTCGCTCCGCGGCCCCGACGGGACGCGCGTCGACCTCTGGGCCGAAGACCTCGACGGCGTCCGTTGGATCGCGCCGGGCGCCGGCGACGACGTCTTCGCGACCGACTCGCGCAACGGCGAGCTCCTCGTGCTCCGCGACACCGACCGCGACGGACACATCGGACCCGGCGAGCGCTTCGTGTTCGCGTCGGGTCTCTCGCAGCCCTTCGGCGTCGCACTTCACCCTACGGGATGGCTCTACGTCGCCAACACCGACGGCGTCGTGCGCTTCGCCTACGCGCCGGGCCAGACCGCCGCGCGCGCCGCGCCCGAGCGCGTCTGCGACCTCCCGGGCTTCGGCTACAACCAGCACTGGACGCGCAACCTCGCGTTCTCTCCCGACGGGACGAAGCTCCTGGTCACGGTGGGCTCGGAGACCAACAACGACGTCGAGCCCGACCCGCGCCGCGCGGCCATCAGCGAGTATGACCTCGACGGGACCCACCACCGCGTCTTCGCGTCGGGCCTCCGCAACCCCATCGGGCTCGCGTTTCACCCGGACACGCGGGCGATGTTCACGGTGGTGAACGAGCGCGACACGCTCGGCGACGACCTCGTGCCCGACTACCTCACCGCGGTGCGCGACGGTGCCTTCTACGGCTGGCCCTACAGCTATTTCGGCGCCAACGAAGACCCCGCGCACCGGGGCGAGCGGCCCGACCTGGTGCAGCGCGCGATCGTGCCCGACATGGCCCTCGGCGCGCACGTCGCGGCCCTGGGGCTGAGCTTTCCCACGAGCGGGAGCATCGTTCCGCGCGGCGACGCCGTCGTGAGCCTCCACGGGTCGTGGAACCGTCGTGAGCGCGCGGGCTACAAGGTCGTGCGCGTGCCCTTTCGCGACGGACAGCCCACGGGCGAGCTCCTCGACCTCGTCACCGGGTGGACGCTCGCCAACGGCGACGTGTGGGGCCGACCGGTCGGGGTGATGGAGCGGCGCGACGGCTCGATGCTCCTCGTCGACGACGGCGCGCGCGCAATCTGGCGACTGCACCGCGGCGGGTGAGCGCTCCGAAGGGTCTCTGGCGTCGCGGGGTGATTCGCTGCCGCGCTCGCGTCGCCGACGACCGCCTTGTTGCGGACGGTGACGTCTCGTGCGAGGCAACGGGCGTGAAGACCCTCGCGGTGCTCCTCGGTCTCGGGTTCGTTGTGGGATGCGCGTCGCCCGCTCCGGCGGTCGATGGCGGCGTCGTCGATGACATCGCCCGCAACGGGATGTGGGTCGCGATCCCCGGCGGCGCCTGCAACGCGCGCGAGCGCAGCGTGGAGGTGCAGCCGTCGCCCCACGTGGAGCCCGACGCGGGCGCGATCGCGTACCTCACCAACCCGCCGGCGTCGGGGCCGCACTACCCCGTGTGGACGCGCTGGGGCGTGTGGCCCGATGTGCCCCGCGGGTACTGGGTGCACAACCTCGAGCACGGCGGCGTGGTGTTTCTCTACCGCTGCGCGACGGGCGACTGCAACGCCGCACGCGACGCGCTCGGACGTGCCGCCGCGCGCATCCCCGAAGACGTGACGTGCGCCTTCAGCGCCGCCTCGCCGGTTCGCACGCGCGTGGTCGTGACGAGCGACCGCGAGATCGACACCGAGGTCGCCGGCGCGGCGTGGGGGTGGCTCTACGCCGCCGACTGCGCCGACGCCCCCTCGATGCAGAGCTTCTATGCGCGCCACGCGCGCATGGCCACCGAAGACGTGTGCGCCGACGGCGCCTTTCCCTGACGTCGGCCCCCCGCGCGGTCGAAACGATGGGCGTCGGCGACGATTTTGCTCCGCTGCGCGGCCCCCTCGCGAGTAGCAATTCACCGATGGGAGAAGTCGCGTGAACGAGCTCAACGCACGATCGGTGGTCCTCGGTTGCCTCCTCTGCGCGGTCGCCGCCGCGGCCACCCCCTACGTCACGCTCAAGCTGGGGCAGAGCGTCGACCTCACGATGGGGGGCATGTTTCTCGCCGCGTTTGTGCTCGGCAAGCGCATGAAGGGCAAGGAGCTCGCCGTCCAGCTCAACATCATTCAGGCGATGATCGGCGTCGTGTCGGGGATCGCCTTCATGGTCGTGATCCTCGCGGCGTTCTTCTACATCAAGACGGTCTTCGGCCGAGACATCGGCTTCAACCCGACGCCGTGGCAGATGTTCGTGTGGCTCCTCGTGTCGGCCAACCTCGGCGTGTTCATGGGCATCGTTCCGCGCAGCTCGATCTTGCGCGACCGCACGCTCCCGTGGCCCGGCTCCAGGGCCACGCTCTCCATCGCCCAGACGCTCACCGACCCCGACGCGACCGAGAGCACGAAGTCGCGCCGCGACGTGCTCACCACCACCACCGGCGTAGCGGGCTTTCTCACCTTTCTCCGCGACGGCCTCGGGGTCATCACGCCCATCGTGGGCAACGCCGCGCTCAACATGTCGCTCGGCCTCGAGCTCGCGGCCATCGGCCTCGGCATGCTCGTGCCCCTCTCGGTGGGCCTCTCGGGCCTCCTCGGCACGTGGATCGTCGCCACCTTCGGCGAGCAGGCCGCGCGCTACTCGGCGCTCTCGGGCGTCGCCGAGGCCGACCTCGGGCGCTGCCTCTCGACCCTCCATGGCCTCGACGGCCTCGCGGGCCCCGAGAAAGACGCCGCGACGGCCTTTCTCACGCAGTCGTGCGGCAAGGCGGTGGAGTTCTCGCACGCGCACTCGCACTTCAAGTACGTGGTGCAGTGGATGATGTGGCCCGCCACGGCCATGATGATCGCCGCGGCCATCACCAGCGTGCTCATCCCCGTTGTGCAGAACGTTCTCTCGCGCAAAGAGGAGCCCGCCGAGCCCGCGTTCGTGTCGTGCGCCGACGAGGAGATCCCCCTGTGGTGGACGCTCACGGGCATCGGCGTGAGCCTGACGCTCCTCGTGTGGCTCACGACCACCTGGTTCGGCGTGCCGTGGGCCGAGGTGGTGCTCGCGGTGGCGATTCAGCCGCTGCTCATCGTGGCGGGCCTGCGCGTGCTGGGGATCACGGGGTCGGGGCCCGTGTCGCTGATGGCCAACGCCACGCAGTTTCTCTTCGGCATGCTGTGGCCCGCGCAGATTCGCGCCAACCTCAGCGCGGCGTACATCAGCGCGAACCCGCAGTCGGCCTCGGAGAACGTGGTGCCCTCGTTCTGGGTCGCGCAGCGCCTCGGCGGGCGCTTTCGCACGCTCGTGATCGCGCAGCTCATCGTGATTCCCATCGGCGCGCTCCTCACGCCGCTGATGTTCAACATGTTGCAGCACACGTACGGCATCGGGCTCAACCCCGGTCAGCTCTCGGCGCCGACGGGGCTCAAGATCGCCACGCTCGCCATCGTGATGGAGCGCGGCCTCGGGTACCTCCCGCACGGCGCCCTCCTGGCTTCGAAGATCGGCATCGCGCTCGGCGTCGCGTTCGAACTCCTCCTCGCGGTGCGCAAGAAGTCCGACAGCGGCGAAGAGGGGAGCCGCTTCTGGTTCGTGCCCATCCCCGCGGCGCTCGGCTTCGCGCTGATTCTCCCGCCCGCGCTCAACATCGCGCTCGCCCTCGGCGCCGTGATCGCGGCCGTGTGGCGCAAGGCGTCGCCCGGTCGCGGCGGCTCCTACGAGTCGTACGCCGCGCCGCTCGCGTCGGGCATGATCGCCGGCGAGGCCGTCGTCGGCTCGATCCTCCTGCCCGCCATGGCGATGCTGCTCGAGCTCATCGGGCGCTGAGAAGGCCAGCATAAACCTGCTGCGCGCCTCGATGCAGCGGTCGGTCGGGCTCAAAATACCCCGCGTATTCCTCGCCCGACCTCCCTCGCCTCGAGTCGCTCGCGACGGTTTCTGCTGACCTTCTGACCGCCCGCGCCGCGCCACGGCGGCGCGTCGCCAGGCGTTCTCGGGCGAGTCGGTCTGCGCAGCGAGGCCGCGCACCATGAGGAGCAGCCGGGCGTCGCCGCATCGCGCCCAGAGGTGCTGCAGCGACGTGGTGACGCCGTGTTCCTCGCGCCACGCGTAGAGCTCCGTCGCCTCGTACCCATCGGGCTCATCGAGGAGGTCGTCCTCGTCGTCACCGTTGCACCCATCGAGGAGCGTGCGCAGCTCCGCGAAGGGCTCGATCGCTCCATTGCCGCGCAGCAGGCTCGGCGCGTACGGCACCCCCACGGACTCGAATTCGTCGGCCATCGTCTCGCCCCAAAGCCGCCGCTCCCCTCGCGCTTTCAGCCGAACGAGTCGACGAACGCGAGGGGCGCCGCCGCTGCGGGGCAACCGCGTGCGCGACAGCCCGCGTGCGACGGCGCGCTTTCCGATGTCGTCGGCGCCGCTGCGTTGAGCGTCGCGCGGCGCGCGAGGGCGCGGTAGTAGTCTCGCGGACCGCGCCGCGATGGACACACTCCCCCCCGAACCGCCCGAACCGCCCGCCGCCCCGCCGCCCCTCGCGGGGGGCGACGACCGCGTGCCCGGCGCCCTCATCGCCGAGCGCTACCGACTCATCGAGCGCATCGGCGACGGCGCCATGGGGACGGTCTTTCTCGCCGAGCACGAGGGCCTCCACCGCCGCGTGGCGCTGAAGTTTCTCCACGACGAGCTCGCCGGCAACGCCGAGGTGGCCGCGCGCTTCGCCCGCGAGGCCGTGGCCGCCGCGCGCATCGAGCACCCCCACGTGATCGCCGTGCACGACTCGGGCACCGACGCCCGCGGGCGCTGCTTTCTCGCCATGGAGTACTGCCAGGGCGAGGAGCTCCGCGCGGTGCTCCTGCGCGACAAGGTGCTCTCGCGGGGGCGCGCGCTCGACCTCGCGCGCCAGCTCGCGAGCGCCCTCGACCACGCCCACGCCATGGGCATCGTGCACCGCGACATCAAGCCCGAGAACGTGCTCGTGCTGCGCCGCGACGACGGCGGCGAGTCGGTGAAGGTCATCGATTTCGGCATCGCGAAGGTGCGCCTCCCCGACGGGCCCGGCGGCACCGCGCTCACCCGCACGGGCTTCATGCTCGGCACGCCCGAGTACATGTCTCCCGAGCAGTGCCTCGGCGGCCTCGTCGACCACCGCGCCGACCTCTACGCCTTCGGCATCACCCTCTACGAGATGCTCGCGGGCCGTCGCCCCTTCGACGACGACGACGTGATGGCCATCGTGATGCGCCACCTCAACGCGAAGCCCCCGCCGCCCTCGTCGTGGCGCCCCGCGGGCGAGGTTCCGCCCGCCGTCGACGCCGTGTTCGCGCGCGCGCTGGCGAAGTCTCCCGGCGACCGCTTCGGCACCGCGCGGGAGCTCGTCGAGGCCCTCGCGCAGGCCTACGCGACGCCCCTCGCGCCCGCCGTCGCGCACCTCCCCCGCTCGCCCGCGCAGC
>CAISKJ010000019.1 GCA_903885885.1 uncultured delta proteobacterium | reverse complement strand
CGCTGGGCATGAGCATCGCGGGGAGCGTGACGAGGTTCTGCGCGGGGGCGAGCTTCGCGGGCGTGTGCGCCTTGCCGGGCACCGTCGCGCCCGGGGCGCCCTCGAGCGCGGGCATGGGCGGCGGGCGCCCCGACGGAGGCGGCACCGACGCGTGCTTCGGGGGCATCACGCCGACGAGGAAGTGCTCGAGCGCGCCCGCGTCGGCCGGCGCGTCGAGGCCGTGGAGGTAGTGCGAGAGCGCGTGCACCACGTCGCGCGCGGTGGGGAAGCGCTCGTCGCGCTCGACCTTCATCGCGCGCACGGCGATGGCGCGCAGCGCCTCGGGGGCGTCGGCGAGCAGCGCGGCGGGGTCGGGCACGCGGCCCTCGCGCACGCGCTCGAGCACCTCGTCGCCCGCGGCCACGTCGTGAAAGAGCGTGCGCGTCGACAGGAGCTCGGTGAGCAGCACGCCCAGCGAGTAGATGTCGGCGCGGCGGTCGACGAGCTCGCCCCGCGCCTGCTCGGGGGCCATGTACCCGAACTTGCCGCGCACCGTGCCGGGGTTCTCGAACGACTCGGAGCGCACGCGCGCGATGCCGAAATCGCCGAGCTTGACGGCCCCCTCGTACGAGAGGAGCACGTTGTTGGGCGACACGTCGCGGTGCACCACCTCGAGGGGGCGGCCCTGCTCGTCGAGGCGCTCGTGGGCGTAGTGCATGCCCCGCGCGACCTCGCGGAGCACGTACGCGACGAGGGGCGGGGGCACCGCGGCGCCGTCGCGCGCGAGGTTGCTCACGAGCATGCCGAGGTCGGGGCCGTCGACGTGCTCCATGATGAGGAGCAGCGTCGGGCCGTCGGACTCGAACCCGTACACCTGCACGATGTTGGGGTGGTTGAGCCGCAGCGCGATGCGCGCCTCGTCGACGAACATCGATCGAAAATGCGGGTTCTCCGCGTAGTCGGGGAGGATTCGCTTTACGACGAGGTGCTTGTCGACGCCCTCGGCGCCGCGCGATCGCGCGAGGTAGACCTCCGCCATGCCCCCGACGCCGAGGCGTCGCAACACGCTGTAACGCCCGAGCCGCGTGGGGGATGGTTGCAGCGACGGAGACATCGGTATCAGCACCGAGTCTACGAGATTTCGCCGCTGATCCACCGCCGATTTCACCCCGCGCCGATTCGAAGCTCCGGCTCACGGAGGCGCCGGTGTAGGCTGCGCCGCGTGCAGGCGATGTTCCGCATGCCCATCGACAAGAGCCTCGACCTGGCGCTCCTCGAGCACCGCCACGCGGGCATGCTCTTCGCGGTCATCGACGAGAACCGCGACCACCTGCGGCGCTACCTCCCGTGGGTCGACAACACGCGCTCGGTGCACGACTCGGTGGGCTTCGTGCAGGCCACGCTCGAGCAGTTTGCGCGCTCGCAGTCGCTGAGCGCGGGCATCTTCTTTCACGGCGCGCTCGCGGGCGTGATCGGGTACCACACCATCGACTGGGCCAACCGCCGCACGGCCCTCGGGTACTGGCTCTCGGCGTCGTTTCAGGGCCACGGCATCATGACCCGCGCGGTGCGCGCGATGACCACGCACGCCTTCACGGCCCTGTCGCTGCACCGCATGGAGATCCGCGCGGCCACCGACAACAAGCGCTCGCGCACCGTGGCCGAGCGCGCGGGCTACCGCCTCGAGGGCGTGTGCCGCGGGGCCGAGTGGCTCCACGACCGCTTCGTCGACCACGCCGTGTACGGCGTCGTCGCGTCGGACTGGAAGGCCTGACCCTTCACTCGCTGAGCAGCACGCCGAGCAGCGCGACGCCGCCGCCGATGAACACCAGGTCGAAGATGGCGAGCATGCGAAACCAGTCGTAGAGCTGCGACACGGGCGTGCCGCCCAGCAGGTCGCGCGTCGCCACGGTGCCGCACAGGAGGGCCGGCGACACCAGGGGGTAGAGCACCACCGCGAGCAACAAGTCGCGGGCCCGCGTGCGCGCCACGAGGGCGCCGAAGAGGGTGCCCGCGGCGACGAAGCCGATGGTGCCCAGCAGCACGAGCGCCGCGAAGGGGAAGAAGTGCTCGAGCACCGGCGCGTGCAGCAGAATCGCCACGATGGGCGCCACCACGAGCTCGGTGATGAGCACGAACACCAGCGCGCCGAGGCCCTTGCCGAAGAAGATCGACGCGGGCGACGCGCGCGACAGGAGCACCGCGCGCAGCGCGCCCTCCTCGCGCTCGCGGCCCCAGGTGCGCGACAGGCCCAGGGTGCCCGAGAAGGCGATCGCGATCCACAGGATGCCCGGGGCCACCTTGCGGCCCGTCTCCTCGTCGACGAAGAGCGAGATCGACGAGAGCACGGCGACGAGCGCGCCGAAGAGCGTCATCGTGGGCACGACCTCGCGCACGCGGAGCTCGATGCGAAGGTCTTTTGCGGCGATGGCCAGCGCGTGACGAATCATCGCGCGCGACGATACAGTAAGCGCCGTGCTCGTGCGACGCGCCTTCGTGGTCACGGCCTTGATCGTCGGCTGCGCGAGCGCGCGGCCTCGCGTCGTGGGCCCCGCCGCGCCCGACGCGAGCGCCACGGCCGTCGCGGGCGACTACAGCCCCGACGTGCGCGACGAGTCCATGTGGCGCGCCCTCGCGGCCTCGCCGGGCCGACAGGTGACGGCGCACACCGACGTGGTGAAGGTCATCATCGACCTCGAAGACGAGGGGCGCGTGTACTTCCTCCAGAGCCGCCGCTGGGAGATTCACTACTTCTTCGCGTCGCGCTTTCTCTCGTCGCTCGCGCACCCCGTCGAAGACCACGGGGCCTTCAACGTGCGCGAGTATCGCCGACCCGACCGGCGCTTCATTCTCGGCACCCTCACGCGGTACCGCGACCAGAACGTGTGGGCCTACGACCTCATCGCGGGCGACACGCTCGACGTCGCGCGCACCGTGCGAGCGTTCGAGGCCGTGCGCGCGCGGGTGTACTTCGGCGCGGCGCTCCGGTACCGCCCGGTGCCCCCCGCCCACGAGGCCGCCGTCGCCGAGTTCGTCGCCGCGAACGTGCCCGTCGTCACCACGCAAGCGCTCTTCGGCGCCGTGCGCTACCAACCCCTGAACCCCGGCGAGGCCATCGGCTGGTTGCGCTTCGTGCAGGGCGACCCCGACCCCGCGCGCGTGCGCCGCAACGACGTCGTCGTGCTCGACCGCGTGCCCCTCGACCTCCCCGTGTGCGCGGGCATCGTCACGGGCGAGCTGCAGGCGCCGCTCAGCCACGTCGCGGTGCTCGCCACCAACCGCGGGACGCCCGACATGGCCCTCCGCGGCGCCTTCGCCGACCCGCGCCTGCGCGCGCTCGAGGGACGCCTCGTGCGGCTGCGCGTCACGCCGCAGGAGTGGTCCATCGAGCCCGCCACGCAGGCCGAGGCCGAGCGCGCGTGGGAGCGCATGCGCCCCCGCGCCGCGATGACGCCGCCGCTCTCCGACGCCGACACCGGGCTCCCCGACGTGTCCACGCTGCGCTACGGCGACGTGGCCACCGCGGGCGCCAAGGCCGCCCAGCTCGGCGAGCTCGCCGCCATCGGCGCGGGCGTGGTGGTG
>CAISKJ010000018.1 GCA_903885885.1 uncultured delta proteobacterium | reverse complement strand
CGCGTGAAACGTGACGCGCAAGCGGCCGTAGTCGAACGCCCGCCGCGCCGCGCCCGCCACGACGCGACCGTCGACCTCGGAGCTGTGACACAGCGCGCAGGTGATGCCCACGCGCGCGCTCCCGTCGACGTCTTGAAACACGCGCAGGCCCGGGTACGACCCGTCGGAGGCCGCCCGCACGCCGCCCGCATCGAGCGCGTCGCGGTGGCGCAGCCCGTACTCGGCGTAGGCCTCCGCGCGCATCGGGTACTCGAAGAACACGCGCCGCCCGAGGGCCACCCACGCCTCGCGGGTGCGCGGCCGCGCGCCGTCCCACAGCCGCGCGGTGGCGGGGTCGAGGGCGAGGGGCGCTCCGTCGGCGAGCGCGCGCGCGACCGCCGCGGTAACAGGGAGCGTGCGCGGGTTCCAGGTGGGGAGGGCGTCCCACCCGCGCGTTTCGAAGCCGTAGCTCGCCGCGCGGATGCGTGAGTACTCGTTGTCGGGGTTGACCAGCGCCGCGAGGAGCGCCTCCCTGCGCGCGCCGGGCGCGTCGAGGAAGCGCGCCTCATGCTCGTCGAGCGCAGCCGCGCCGCGCCCATCGTCGGGCACCGCGCGCGTCGACGCATCTCCGCGGGCGGGGCCGCCGGGCGCCCTGCACGCGAGGGCGCACAGGGCGATCGCGAGGGGCCACGCGCGCACGGGTCAGGTCACGATCTCGGGCTCGCGGGTGATCTCCGTGGAGCGTACGGTGCGCGCCACGCCGTCGACGGTGAGCACCACCTCGAGGCGGTAGCGGCGGGTGTACGCGAGGCGATCGGTGGCCGAGCCGAGGGCGCTCCAGGTGGGCGCCGAGAGCTTGTAGCTCACGCGCAGGGTCGTATCGTGGGCGACGGTCTCGCCCCACGCGGCGTACACGGAGGTCGCGTCGTTCCACGCCTGGGGCTCGCGGGCGGTGAGCGTCTCGAGCGTCGCGCCCGTGGTGGCATCGAGGAGCCGCACGGCCGCCACGGCGATGCGCGCGCTGCCGACGCCCGCGCCCGCGGTGAGGGTGAGCTGCGCGCTCGACTGACGGCAGAAGCCGCAGCCGCCGACGAGCCCGGCGCCCGCGTCGACCGTCGCGCAGTCGCCCGTGGGCTGCGCCGCTGCGGCGGAGGGGCAATCGTCGGCGAGCGCCACGGCGGTGATCGAGGCCTCGACGGCGAGCCCCGACGCAGGCGAATCGACCGGGCCGCACGCCCCCACCACCGCGGCCGAAAGCAGAGAGAGAACCACGGCCCGACGTGAAAGAACCTGTTCGTGTTGCATGAAGCCTCGCAGTGCAGAGGGCGTGCCTCGCATGATTTACGTCGTTCTCGCGCGGCGGCTGCGCCGTCGTGTGCCACCGCGCGGCGGGTCTACTGCCGCGGGGGCGTGCACACCGTCTGCGTGTCGGCGCCGAGGGCCGCGCAGGTGTAGCCCGCGTGGCAGCGCGCGGCGGCGGTGCACGCGGTGGCCACGTAGGTTACCTCGTCGGGGTCGACCACCACCGAGGTCGGTTCGAAGCCCAGCGGAACCTCTTGCACCGTGCTCAACCCGCGCACCTCGACGGTGACGCGCTCGCGCACGTCGCCGCGCGCGAACTCCACCGCGACGGGGAACGCGAAGCCCTCCGCGGGGCCGCGCGCCTGCACCTGGCGCAGCGTGAGGGTGAGGCGCATCGCGGCCGCGTCGTAGCGGGTGGAGACCTCGAGCGTGGGCTGCCCCTCGCCGTACACAAACTGACGAAACACCTCGGGCACACCGCGCCCGGTGAAGGCCGCGTCGAGCTCGCGTTCGAAGGTCTGCGTGGTGGCGGCGCCGCCCCCGTGGCGGTCGAACCAGCCGCGCATGAAGGTGGTGAAGCCGTCGGTGCCCAGTCGATGCTCGAGCATGCGGAGCACGAAGGCGCCCTTCTTGTAGCTGATGGCGTCGAAGATGGTGAGCACGTCGACCTCGGGGTCGGCGGGGCGCATCGCGTGGTGCGCGGCCCCGCGCTCGGCGGCCATCGCCGAGTTGAGGAAGGTGCGCCACACGGCGAGGCCCGCCGCGGCGCCGTCGTGCGACTCCATGAAGCGCCCGGTGAGGTAGTCGGTGAAGCCCTCGCTGAGCCAGAAGTCGTTCCAGGTGGCGATGCGAACGAGGTTGCCGCTCCAGTGGTGGGCGAGCTCGTGAAAGCTCACCTGGCGGCTGCGCGTCGGGGTACGAAACAGGGTCTCGTCCATGCTTACGAGCGTGGCGTGCTCCATGCCCCCGCCGAAGATGGGCACCTCGAGAAACACCGCCTGCTCCCACCGAAACGGCCCGAAGGTGTCTTCATAGAAATCCATCGCCGCGGGGAGCTCGCGGAACATCGTCTCGCCCGCCGCGCGGTCGCCCGCGTAGGGCAGCCAGCGCACCGCGCGCTGGTGCCGCTCCGACATGGCCGCGGTCTCGGCCCAGTCGTCGTAGGCGGCCACGTGGATGTCGTACGTGGGCATCGGCGTCGCGCAGAAGTAGCTCCACGTGCGGGTGCTGTCGGCGTTGTCGACCCTCGACTCCAATCGCCCGTTCGAGAGCACCGTGTACCCGCTCGGAAACGTGGCCCGCATCGCCAGCATCGCGCCGTCGCGCGGGTGATCGCGCAGCGGCAGCCACCGCCGCGCCTTCGAGGGCCAGTTGAGCGACTCGTAGATCTTGCGCCCCGCGCGGTTGCGCTGAAACGCCATGAGCCCCCCGAACGCGCGAAAGTCGTTGGGGTTGACGCCCGTCGCTTGAAACAGCCTCCCATGGAGGCGCACCGTCACCGCGAAGCGCTCGCCCTCGGCCACCGTGCGCCCGAGCGCCACGGTGAGCGCCCCGTTCGCGCGCGCGGCCTGCGCGGGCCGCCCGTCGACCTCGGCGCCGTCGACGTCGTCGCCCTCGTAGTCGAGGCTCAGCGCGTCGAGCGCCCGCGTCGCCACGAAGACCCCGCGCACCTCGGCCGCGAAGGTCTCGCTCCCGGCGGTGCCCTCGTCGACGCGCAGGTCGACCTCGTAGCCGATCGCGTCGACGTCGGGCATCGTGCGATCCCACGTCGTCACGGGCACGCCGTGAAAGCTCGCCGCGCCCGCCGCGTCGCTCCCGTCGCCTACGTCGGCCGCGTCGGCGCTCACGCGCGCGTCGACGCCCTGCGCCGACGAGGTCGACTCGCAGCCCGCCAGCGCCGTCAGCGCGAACCACCATGCAAAGCGAGATCGATGCATCGCAGATGTCTCCCTCAAAGGCCGCGCAACCGTAGCGCGCGCGCCCTTCGCCCGTCGCCACCCGCGACGATCTCACCGAAGACTTTTCTCGAAGTGCCGAAACGCCCTACAGGGGGTTGCGTGTAGGTATCACTGGCGATATCCCACCGCCGCCCGAACGGCGCGTCCGCGCGGGTTCAACACCGGGGATTACGATGAACTTCACGCGTCTCGCGCTCGGCCTCGCGCTCTCGATCACCACGCTGGTCGGCTGTTACGGCGGCCCCGACGTGCCCGCCGAGGTGGGCGACACCACCGAAGAGGCTCGCACCTCGCGCGCGTGGGAGAACCTCGTCGGCGCCTGGCAGGGCGACCTCGGGCTGTTCCACGGGCTGGTGTTCACGGCCACGCCCGAGGGCGCGGGGCGCCACTTCTTCGCCGACGTCGACAGCGGCGTGCGCTGCGTCCGCGCGCCGTGCCCGTCCGAGGTGCGCATCGAGGGCGTGCTCACGGCCACCGCGCGCGCGCTCCAGCTCCGCGTGAGCGACCCGAGCGTCACCGTCGCGGGCCTCCTCGGCGGGTACAACTACACCCTGCGCGGCGACGTGCTCACCTTCACCGCGGGCGGTCGCGCGGTGGCGCGTTTGCACCGCGTGGCCTCGTACGGCGCCGCCGGCGACGACTGCGCCGAGCAGCGCCTCGCGCACGCCGCCTGCGTGGGCGCGTGGTCGTGCTCCGAGGCGCGGGCGTGCACCTACGCGTGCATCACCCGCTGCGCCACGGTGCGCTGCACCGCCACCACGCACTGCGTCGACAACGGCACGAGCGCGCGCTGCGTGCCCAACGGGCCCTCGTGCGCGGCGATTCGCTGCGCGGCGGGCTACGTGTGCCGCGACACCGACGGCGTCGGCGCCTGCGTGCAGGGCGTCGCGTGCGGCACGGCCGTGTGCGGCGCGGGCACGTACTGCTGCAACCCCCTCCGCAGCCTCTGCGCCCGCACGGGCTTCGCCTGCATCCAGTGAGCTGAGCCGCGCGCGAGCGGCACACGTGTTCCGCGCGCCGATGCGCGGCGGCGCTTCCGCGCGCCCGGAGCCCGCTGCTACCGTCCGGCGATGGCACCGCGTACGCCTCGTCGGCTGCGTCACATGCGAACGGCGTGGCACCCGCTGCTGGTGGTGCTGCTGGAGCACCTGCTGCCGCGCGCGTGGTACCGATTGATCCCCGAGCTGCAGCTCACCAAGGAGCCGCAGCGCATCGACACGGTGATCATCCGCAAGCGGCGCGCGGGCGCCGCGCCGACGCCCACGTACCTGGTGAGCGTACTGGGCGGGCTGCGCGACCACACGCTGGTGCACTTCAAGGGCCCCTCCGACGCGCTCGAGGCCAGCGACGCGCTGCAGCTCCTGGGCTACGCGGCGCAGTACATGGTGCTCGAAGGCCTGGGCGACCCGGCGCTGCTCGCGCTGCGGGTGATCGCGCCGACGCTCACGCCGCGCTTCGTCGCGCAGCTGCGCCTGCTCGGCGGTGAGCTCTCGCCCGGCGCGCTGGCCGGGGTGCACGAGGGGGCGCTCGGCGTGTTCGCGCTGCGGGTGGTCGAGAGCGCGGCGGCGTGGCCCAGCGAGCACGAGCACCTGCTGTATACTGTGGCTCCGCAGTACATCGATTACCCCGGCGAGGGCCCCCTGCTCGACGACGAGGAGCGCGCGCTGTTTCACTTTCTCGCGCAGTGCGTGGCAAGGTTTCGAGAAGACCCCGAGTGGAGAACGCTGATGAAAGACGCCGCCAAGGTCGACCAGTCTTACAAGAGCGCCTGGGACAAGATCGTGCAGAACCTCCCCGTCGAAGAGCGTCTGGCGGGCCTCGCGCCCGAGCAGCGCCTGGCGGGCCTCGCGCCCGAGCACCTGGTGCTCGCGCTCCCCGACGACGCGCTGCGGGCGCTCTCCGACGAGTACATCGCCACCCTGCCCGACGATGTGCGCGCGCAGGTCGCCGCGCGCCGCACGCACTGACCTCGCCGCCCTGCCACGACGACGCCCCCCCGGCGAGCGGAACACGGCTTCCGCGCGAGCGGCACACGTGTTCCGCGCGCCGATGCGCGGCGAAGCTT
>CAISKJ010000017.1 GCA_903885885.1 uncultured delta proteobacterium | reverse complement strand
GCTCGCGGCTTCGAAGGCCGCGTAGGCGTCAGGGTAGCGCCGGTCGAGCAGGGCCTCGACGCCCAGCGCGTACAGGGCCTCGAAGCCCATGTCGGCGAGGGGCGACGGCGCCGCGCTGCGCATCGACGGCGGCAGCTGCGAGGGCGCGGCGGTGAGCTCGTCGAGCGCCGCGTCGGCGTTGTCGTCGACGGGGCGGCCCTCGTCCTGGCGGCGCAGGTGGTCGAGCAGAAAGGCCTCGCAGGTGCCTTCGAGGGTGCGCGTGGGCGTGTCGGCGTAGGGGTGCGCGCTCACGCTCGCCTCGGGCGCATCCAGGAGCCGCGAGAGGGCGCGCGGGCCCTCGCCGCGGCGGTCGCGCGCGTGCCACGCCTCGCCGTGATGAATCACCACCTCGCCCAGGTGCTTGCCCGCCTGCGTGACCTCGAGGCGCACCGAGCGCCGACCCATGCCCGCGAGCTGCACGTAGTCGGCGAGGGTGAAGGGCGCGCCCACGTCCTTGAGGTTGAGCCGCTCGACGACGACCTCGCGCAGCTGCGAGAGGGCCACGGGCTTCTCGAGCAGCACGATGTCGGCGCGCTGCGGCACCTTGAAGCGGCGCAGCCACGCCGACGCCACGATGATGGGGATGCGCGCCCCCACGCGGTCGAGCTCGGCGATCACCTCGAGGCCCGAGCGGTCGGGTAGGTTGAGATCGGTGATCACGAGCTGCGGAACGGTGGCGCTGATGATGGCCTTCGCCTCGTCGACGGAGCCGGCCGCGAGCACCGAGACGCCGCTGAGCTTCGAGAGGCCGCGCACCATCGAGGCGCGGAGCATCGGCTCATCTTCGACGACGAGGACCGTAGGCATTCGACGCTACTCCGGGATGACGATGGGGTCGGTGAAGAGGTCGACGCCGCAGGGCAGCGCCTCGGCCCACGCGATGAAGCGCTCGACCATCGCGCGGCCGCGAAACAGCGCCCCGTGCTGCGGCGCGATCATCTCGATGTCGAGCTTGCGCGCGGCGGCGGCCCAGCGGCGCATCGCCACGTTGGCCGACATGTACCGCCGGTGAAAGCCCTCCATGTGCTTGAGGTGCGCGTCGAAGTCGGTCACCTCGTCGTAGTCGGCGCCGATGGAGGCCCCGAGGTCGCCCGAGTACAAGATCCGCGACGTGGGGTCGTACACGTGGAAGTTGCCCGGCGAGTGGAGGAAGTGCGCGGGCAGAATGATGAGCTTCGCGCCGCCCAGCATGAGCACCATGCCCTCGTCGGGGATGGGCTTGAGGCGGTCGATCACCAGGTGGTCGATGCCGAAGTGGGGCACGAAGCGCGTCCACAGCGATGAGATGTACCCCTCGGCGTCGGTGGTCATGAGCCAGCCGTTGGCGGCGGCCACGATGTCGGGGTCTTGATGCGAGAAGAACAGGTACTTGAGCTTGGCGCCCTGGAGCTGCTGGCTCGTCGCGGCGAGCACGCGCGAGTACACCTTGTGGCCGCCCGGATCGAGGATCATGCCCTCGTTGCCGTGAATGATCAGGTGCTGGTTGGCCTGCACCGCCACGCTCCCCGCGCCAAAGTCGGGCAAGAGGATGTTGCGATGCGTCCCCGCGTTGAAGAGGCTGATAAACTGGTTCGACATGGGGTCTCCTCGGACGCTCGCTCAGAGCACCTTGCGTACTTCTTCAATGGCCCGTCGCACGTCGAGGAACAGGAGCCCCAGCTTGGCGTACTTGCTCGCCAGCGCGAGGAGCAGCGTGCCCGAGCTCGAGCTCATCATCACCGCGTAGCCCTCGGAGCCGCGCACGAGCACCTCTTGAACGTCGCCGCGCGTGAGCTCCGTGGCCGCGCGCGTGCCGAGCGCGAGCAGCGTGGCGCTCATGGCGCCCACGCGGGCCTCGTCGACGTGCTGCGGCAGCGCGCTCGCGATGATGAGCCCGTCTTCCGAGATGAGCGCGCAGGCCTCGACGTCGGGCGACGAGCTCTGCAGCGAGCGCAGGATGCGGTTCAGGTGATCGACTCTCGACATGGAATGTCTCCTGGTAAAACGAGTGGGATGCGCACGCGCACGGTGGTGCCCGCGCCGGCTTCGCTTGCGATCGTGAGGCTCCCGCGGCCCCGCTCGGCCACCTGCCGACAGATCGCGAGGCCGATGCCCGAGCCGTTGGATTTGCTCGTAAAGAACAGCTCGGTGCAGCGCGCGAGCACGGCGGGCGTCATCCCGCGGCCGGTGTCGCGCACCGAGAGTTCGAACGCGTCGCCGTCGACGCGCGCCGAGACCACCACCTGATCGCCGGGCCTGCACGCGTCGATCGCGTTGCGCACGAGGTTGAACACCACGCCCTTGATCACCGCCCGCTCGAGCGCCACGAGGGGCATCGCCGACACCGCCGTCGTGAGGGTGATGTCGTGCGCGCGCGCCGTCGGCGTGAGCACCGCGCAGGCCTCCTCCACCGCGAGGTCGATGGCCTCGGGCGTCGGCCCGTGCACCTGGCGGCTCAGCCCGCCGATGCCCTGGAGCGTGAGCCCCATGCGACGCAGCTCCCACAGCACGGCGTGGAGGTCCTGCCGGAGCCCGTCGGGCGCCTCTTCGACCAGCACCTCCACCATCGTGGTCACCGCCGCGAGCGGGTTGCGGAGCTCGTGCAGCACCGACGGCAGCACCTCGCCCACGGCCGCGAGCTGCAGCAGCCGGTCGCGCTGCGTGCGAATCTCCTGGAGGCCGTCGCCCGAGGCCTCGTCCGACGCCGCTGCGGTCTTGGGGGGGAAAGCTGTCTCCATGGGAGGTGTATCGAAACGGGTTCGAACAGCTGACCCACTTTGCAACGGCTGTGCGCAGCGTATGCGCGCACGAAAAACCGGGGCGTCTCCGCCGCGCCATGAACGCCGTTCGTGAACCCCGTGCGGTCTGGGTGCTCCGCGCGCACGGACATACTCCGTCCCCCGTCGCCTTGACGCCCGACGCGCTCCCGACGCAGCGTGCGGTGCGCCGATGAGCCCCCACCCTCTGCCCGATCAGGATTTGCGATGACCCCTTCGGCCCTTCGAAGCTTTCTCGACGGCCTGGTGCGCGGTGACGTGCGCTGGAGCGTGATGATCTGGGGCCCGCCGGGCATCGGCAAATCGAGCGTGGTGTCCCAGGTCGCGACGGCGCAGGGCATCTCCCTCATCGACCTGCGGCTCTCGCAGCTGGCGCCCACCGACCTGCGCGGCTTGCCCATCCCCGTCGACGGGGTCACCCGCTGGGCGCCGCCGGAGTTTCTGCCGCGCGAGGGGCGCGGGATCCTCTTCCTCGACGAGATCAACCTCGCGCCGCCGGCCCTCCAGGGCGTGGCGCAGCAGCTCGTGCTCGACCGCCGCGTGGGCTCGTACACCGTGCCCGACGGGTGGTTCGTGTGGGCCGCGGGCAACCGCAAAGAAGATCACGCCTCCGTGTTCGACATGCCTCGGCCCCTCTCCAACCGCTTTCTGCACCTCGAGGTGGGCGTCGACCTCGAGGCCTTCCGCGCGCACGCCGTCAGCCGCGGCGTTCACGAGCGCATCGTGGCCTTTCTCTCGTACCGCCCGTCGCTCCTGCACCGCATCGACCCGCAGCGCCCCGCGTGGCCCTCGCCGCGCTCGTGGGAGATGGCCGACGCCCTCCTGCGCGCCGAGCTCGACATCACGCCCGCCGTCGGGGCTCCCGCCGCGGGCGAGTTCGAGGCCTTCTGCAAGGTGTACGCGTCGCTGCCCGACATCGCGGCCATTCTGCGCGGCGAGGATGTGAGCGCCCCCGACGAGGCCTCGGCGCGCTACGCCACCACGCTCGCGCTCGCCCTCCGCTGCGACGGCCCCGGGGCCGTTCACGCCCTGCGCTGGGTGCACCGCGCCTACGCCGCCGAGTGGGTGCAGCTCTTCCTCCACGCGGCCCTCGAGCAGCTCCGGGCGAAGGGCGCCATCGGGCCCCTCGCCGCGGCCATCGCGCGCGACAAGGAGCTCACCGCCGCGCAGGCCGCGCTCCAGCGCATGCTCCGGAGCTGACGGGCGATGGCCACCTTCGACGAGCGCCTCTCGGCGTCGCGCGTGCGGCTCCGGGCGCGCTTCCCCTTCTTCGGCGCGCTGCTCCTCTTCGCGCGGGTGATCCCCACCGACGCGGTGCCCCTCGCGGCCACCGACGGGAGAGACCTCTTCGTCAACCCCGAGGCCACGGCGCCGCTGCGCTCCGCGGAGTTCGACGGGCTCCTCTTGCACGAGGTGCTGCACGCGGCTTTGCTCCACGTAGACCGCCGCAAGCTGCGCGACCCCGCGCGGTGGAACATCGCCGCCGACATCGTGGTGAACGGCATCATCGCCGAGCTCGCGGGCATCGCGCTCCCCGCCGGAGGATTGCGCGACGCCACGCTCGAGAAGCTCCCCGTCGAGGAGGTGTACGAGAAGCTCGAAGGCACCACGCTCACGCTCGCGCTCGCCGACCTCGTCGCGGGCGACCGCGAAGGCTCCGACGAGCCCTCGAACGCGCTCGGCGTCGAGCAGAGCGCGGCGCAGTGGCGCGAGGCCCTCGGCCAGGCCGAAACGTTGAGCCGCATGGGCATCGGAACGCTCCCCGCGGGGCTCGTGCGCGCGATGGGCGAGGTGCTCGCGCCCTCCCTCGACTGGCGCGCCATGCTGTGGCGCTTCGTCACCGTGACCCCGTCGGATTTCGCCGACTACGACCGACGCTTCATCCACCGCGGCCTGTACCTCGACGCGCTGGTGGGCGAGGCGCTCCACGTGGCCGTCGCGGTCGACACGAGCGGCTCCGTCTCGCCGCGCCAGCTCGAGGGCTTTCTCGCCGAGCTCAAGGGCATCCTCTCGGCGTACCCGCACGTGATCGCGTGGCTCTACTACGTCGACGCGGCCATCGAGGGCCCCTACGCCGTGCACACCATGGCCGAGGTGCCGCCGCCGCGCGGGGGCGGAGGCACGAGCTTCGAGCCCTTCTTCGCGCACACCGAGAGCACGCGGGGAGAGGTTCAGCGCGTGCTCGTGTACCTCACCGACGGGTACGGAACCTTCCCGAAGGAGCGCCCCGCCGAGCCCGTGCTCTGGGTGGTCACCGCGGGCGGCCTCGCCTCGGCGCAGTTTCCCTTTGGCGAGGTCGCGCGATTGCGCGAGGTGTAGATCCCTCTATGGCAGCGACCCATCCCGAGAAGGCCGCGCTCCTGGCGCGCATCGAGACGCTCGAGGCGCAGGGCTCCGACGCCGCCACGCTCGTCGCCGCGTGGCGCGACGCGAAGACCGCCCCGCTCAACCTCCGCACGCGCATGCGAAGGGCCATCGCGGCCTCTCCGTCGCTGCCGCCCGCGCTCGCCGCCGAGGTCGTTCAAACCTTTCCGCGCGAGGTGTACGACAACCCCGCGCTGCCGCTCCTCCTGCTCGAGGCGCCCACGCTCCTCGGCCGCGCGCCGCGCCGCTTCTGGGAGCACGCGCTCGCCTCGCAAGACATCTCGCCCGCCCTCATGCCCGCGCTCGTGGCCGGGTGTCCGCACTGGTTCCTCGGCCGCCTCACGCGCCGCCGCGAGTTCGACGAGGCCGACGCGCCCGCCCTCCTCACGCGCCTGTGTCAGACCGTCACCGGCGACCCCGAGCCCGCGTGGGGGCTCACCGACGCGCAGTGCCTCGCGCTCTGCCAGGGCTGGTACGACCCCGTGCTCGCCGTGGGCGACGACGTGGTCGCCGCGCTGCGCGCCCACAGCGCCGACGTGCGCGCGCGGTTGCTCCTCGTGCGATGCACGCGCGTGCCCCTCGACGAGGCCGACGCGCTCGTCGCGCGCGCCTCCACCGTGTCGTACCTCCTCGAGCGCGCCTACGCCGCGCGGCGCGACGCGCCCCCGGCGCGCCTCGAACAGATCGCGCGCAACAACCCGGGGCTCACGCGCGCCGTGGTGGCCGCGAACCCGCAGGCCGCGCCCGAGACTCTCACCTGGCTCGTGAAGGACCACCAGCCCGACGCCTCGGCCGCCGCGCTCGTGAGCCCGCGCCTCCCCCGCGCGGTGTACGAGCCCTTCATCAAACGTGGCACGGCCCGTCGCCGCGCGGTGATCGCCACGCGCCCCGACCTCACGCGCGCAGACTTCGAGAAGCTCGCGGCCGCGGGCGAGGCCGAGGTGCGCATCGCCGTCGCGCAGAACCCCAACGCCCCCGCCGACCTCCTCGCGAAGCTCGCCGCCGACCTCCGCGAAGACGTGCGCGAGGCCCTCGCCGACAACCCCGCGTACACGCCCGAAATGCCTTCTGAAAAGCCCGATTCGGCGGTCGAAGCCCCGCCGCCGCCGGTCAGGGCGAGGCGCAAGGCGAAGCCCACGCTCCTCGAGCGCGCGCGCCCGCTGCTGGCGGGCGACATGTCGGGCGGACAACGCTGGGCCGAGGTGCTCGCGTGGGTCGAAGCGGGCGTCGGCGAGCGCCCGAAGCGCGTCACCATGTCGGCGCAAGACCGCAAGCAGCTCATGCGCGCGGGGCTCAAGATGCTCGGCGACGACCCGGCCGCGTACGACGCGCCCACGACGCGGCTCCTCGGCGCCATGGTCGACGCCCTCGGCTCGCTGCCCGACCTCGCGGCCACGCGGTACAACCAGCTCGGCGACGCGCCCCTCGCCGAGCGCGTCGCCCTCGCCGAGGCGTGGATGGCGCGCCTCGCGGCCACGGGCCTGTCCGAGGCCCACGCGCTCGCGGTGCTGCTCGACACGCGGCAGACGCGGCGCCTCGGACGCAACGCGGCCAACGGGCAGCGGCACCTCGCGCTGCTCGCGCTCGGGGCGCGCGTCGATCGGGTGCAGGCGCTCCTCGGCGCGGTGCGCGAGGCGAAGGCCTTCGAACGCTTCGCCGAAGACGTGGGCGACGTCGTCGCGCACCTCGAGGTGCCCACCGCGGCGCGCGTCGCCGCGATGGTGGGGCTCTACGCCAGCGAGCGCACGCGCGCGCACATCGACGCCACGCGCCGGCTGCTCTTCGCCCGCTACGGGGCCATCCCCTTCCTCGACGCGCTCGAGGCGCACGACCCGCGGCTCGCGGCGCGCTTCCTCGCCACCGTGGAGGTGCCCTACGATTGGGTGATCCCGCCCGCCGTGCTCGCGCGCATTCACAGGGCGCAGGGCAAGAAGCCTGCGGTGTGAGGGCCGTGAAGCGGGCGCGCAACGATGCTATGCACGACCGCGCCTATCCCTTCGATGCTTTCGACGGAGACGCCATGATGAACGCACACAACACCTTCGCGCGGTCGGCCCGACGGCTCGCCGCCCTCTCGCTCGCCGCGCTGCTCGGCGCGTGCAGCACCGACCCCGCGCCCGCCGACGCGGCGCCCGATCAGCCGACGGCCGACGTCAGCGACGCGGGCAACGACACCGACGCGGGCGACGTCACCGACGCGGCCGATGTCACCGACGCGCCGCTCGCACTCCCGCGCTGCGATTTCCCCGACGGCGGCGCCTCGATGGCGATGATCGCCAGCGGGCGCAACACGGCGCTCGCGCTCTGCACCTTCTGCCATCAAGACGCCACGCCGGGCGCGGGCGAGTTTACGGGGCAGACCTTTCCGCGGCCCCGCACCACCGCGTACGGGGCCAACCTCACGCCCGACCTCGCCACGGGCCTCGGGCGCCGCACCGACGAGCAGGTGCTGCGCTCCATTCGGTACAACCTCGCCGCCGACGGCACCCGGCACCTGTGCGCGATGGCCCCCTTCGCGGCGACGCAGCTCCCCGACGAGAGCCTCTGCGCGCTGCTCGCCTATCTGCGCAGCCTCACGCCCGCGGCGCGCGCGATCCCCGCCTCGACCTGCGCGCCCTGAGGTCACCCCCGCGCGACGCGGGTTCCCCGCCATGACCGACGCCTCGGACATCACCGCCCTCCTCGGGCCCACCAACACCGGCAAGACGCACCGCGCCACCGAGCGCATGCTCGACCATGACACGGGCATGATCGGGCTCCCGCTGCGCCTCCTCGCGCGCGAGGTCTACGACAAGGTGACCGCGCGCGTGGGCGAAGCGCGCGTGGCGCTCGTGACGGGCGAAGAGAAGCGCGTCCCCAGGCGCCCCG
>CAISKJ010000016.1 GCA_903885885.1 uncultured delta proteobacterium | reverse complement strand
TCCCGTAGCCGAACGCGCGCAGCAGCGCGGTGGCCGGGAACTTCTTCTTCTTGTCGATGTGGACGTAGATGATGTCGTGAATGTCGACGGTGAACTCGACCCACGAGCCGCGGAACGGGATGATGCGCGACGAGATGAGCCGCTGGCCGTTGGGGTGCGTGCTCTCCTCGAACACGACGCCCGGCGAGCGGTGCAGCTGCGACACCACCACGCGCTCGGTGCCGTTGATGATGAACGTGCCGGTCTCGGTCATCAGCGGGATCTCGCCGAAGTAGACCTCCTGCTGCTTGATGTCGCGCACCGCACGATCGCCGCCCTGGCCGGGGGCTTCGTACGTGATGAGCTCGATCGTGACCTTGATCGGCGCCGCGTACGTCATCCCGCGCTGGCGGCACTCGTCGACGTCGTACTTCGGGCGCTCGAGCGCATACTCGCGGAAGACGAGCTCGGCGCTCTCGTCGAAGCTCTTGATCGGAAACACCGAGAGGAAGACGCCCTGCAGGCCGTAGTCCTTGCGATCTTTCGGGTCGGTGTCGGCCTGGAGAAACTTCTCGTAGCTGGCCTTCTGGATCGCGATCAGGTTCGGAACATCGATGATCTTCTCGATCTGACCGAAGTTCTTACGCGCCCGGAAGTTGCTCTGAATGACCGCTGTCATCAATGACTCCTCGACACTGAAGGAACCGCTCACGAAGGTGCGCCCTCGCTTCGCGGTATCTCTGTTCCCGATGCATCACACGGTGGGCGCGGAGTAGTATGACTCGAACGCGCGACGCACCCCGCTGGCAATGGGGGTGGTGCGTATTGCACAGGTTTTCGCAAATGGCAAGTGCCCCGGCCCAGCCTTTGCTCACGAAGTGAGCGTCGGGCCAGGTCGAGGCACTTTCCATCACCGACTCGGGGAGGTTTTAGCCCCGCCCGATGTGGTGCTCGCCGATCAGGTGGCGGGCTTGAGCGTCACGGTCGCACCGGCGTCCGCGAGCTTCTTCTTGATCTCCTCGGCCTCGGCCTTGGCGACCGTCTCCTTGACGTTCTTCGGCGCGCCTTCGACGAGCGCCTTCGCCTCGCCGAGGCCGAGACCGGTGATCTCGCGCACGGCCTTGATCACGTTGATCTTGTTCGCGCCGGCCGCGGTCAGCTCGACGTGGAACTCGGTGACTTCGACCGCCGCGGGGGCAGCGGCGGCGGCGGGGGCAGCGGCCACGGCGACGGCGGCCGGGGCGGCCTTGACGCCGAGCTTGTCTTCGAGGGCCTTCACGAGGGCCGAGGCCTCGAGGAGCGAGAGCTTGCTGATCTGGTCGACGAGGGTGTTCACGGTTTCCATGGTGGCTTCTTCCTTAGGTCTTTAAACGCGGTGCGTCTTGTTTCGTACGTTGGTGAGCGATCAGCCCGCAGCGACCTTCTCGAGGTTCTCGATGTGCGCGGCGAGCGCGTACACGAGATTCTGCGCGGGCGCGTTGAGAATACCGACCACATCCTGGGCGGGCGCCATGATGGTCGCGAGGACCATCGCCTGCGTCTCCTTGAGACCCGGGAGCTTCGACATCTCGTCGATGACCCACTTGTCTCCAAGGAGCTGGCCACCCAGGAGACCCGCCTTCACCTTGAGGTGCTTGGCGTAGTCGGCCTTCTCGGTCTTGAACGTCTGGATCACCTTGGCCGCCGCCGAGGGATCCTCCTTGCACCACGCGATGGCGGTCATGCCGCGCATCGAGACGTGGGGGTTGCTGGGCGTGCCCGACTCGAAGGTGCCCACGAAGGGCTTGTAATCCGAGTTCTTGAGCGCGTGACGGATGATGGTGTTCTTCACCACCCGGTACTCCACGCCGGCCTTGCGGAACGCGCGGCGAAGGCTGGTGACAGCCTCCACGTTCATGCCCTTGAAGTCGATCAGCACAGCGGCGACGGAGCCGTCGAAGCGCTGGCGGATCTGATCGATCTCCGCGGTCTTCTGCGTAGTCGCCATGGCTTACGCCTCCTCGACCTTCTCGATGAAGGTGTTCGGGTCGATGCGAACGCCGGGGCCCATGGTGGACGACAGCGTGATCGACTTGAGGTACGTGCCCTTCGCCGTCGCGGGCTTCGCGCGGACAAGGGCCTGCACCAGCGCCCGGGCGTTGTCGCGAATCTGGTCGGGGGGGAACGAGGCCTTGCCGATGCGGGCCTGGACGATGCCGGCCTTCTCGGTGCGGTACTCGATCTTGCCACCCTTCGCTTCGCGAACGGCCGCGGTCACATCGAAGGTCACGGTGCCGACCTTCGGGTTCGGCATGAGTCCGCGGGGACCGAGCACACGGCCCAGTTTACCGACCTGACCCATCATGTCGGGCGTCGCGATCACGCGCTCGTAGTCGAAGAAGTTGCCCTCGAGCACCTTCGCGACGAGGTCGTCGGCGCCGACAAAGTCAGCCCCCGCCTCGCGCGCTTCGCGCTCTTTGTCACCCTTCGCGAACACGAGAACGCGAACCTTCTGCCCCGTACCGTGCGGCAGCACCAGCGCGCCACGGACCATCTGGTCGGCGTGCTTCGGGTTGACCCCGAGACGCACGGCGATCTCGACGGTCTCGTCGAACTTCGCGGTGGCGCACTGCTTCACGAGCGCGGCAGCCTCGTCGAGGCCGTAGCGCCGTGCGCTGTCGACCGTCTTCTCGACGGCCTGGCGCCTCTTTGGAATCTTCGCCATTCGTTCCTCCTAGCGGCACCGCCCCCGGTCATTCAGACCGATGCAGCGCCTCCCACCGCGCCGTGACGACGGTGGTGCACATCGAACACCCCGCTGCGCTTATGTACCTTCGTACAAGGCGCCCGATGGGTGCATCACGGTTGAAAGTCTTACCCGTTGATCTCGATGCCCATCGACCGCGCGGTGCCCGCGACGGATCGAATGGCCGACTCGAGGTCGTCGGTGTTCATGTCTTGAATTTTCTTCTGGGCGATCTCGCGGATCTTCGCCATCGGGAGCGCGCCGATCTTGTCCTTGTTGGGCTTGGCCGATCCCTTGTCCGCGCCGACAGCCTTCATGAGAAGGATCGACGTGGGGGGCGTCTTCAGCTCCATCTGGAAGGACTTGTCCGAGAACACCGTGATAATCACGGGGATCACGTAGCCCTTTTGATCCGCGGTCTTGGCGTTGAACTCCTTGATGAACATCGGGATGTTCACGCCCGCCTGGCCGAGCACCGGACCGATGGGGGGGCCCGGCTTTGCTTCGCCGCCCGGAGCCTGGAGCTTGACCTTGCCGACTACCTTCTTCGCCATTGTACCCTCATCGACTGGTTTTCGGAGTGAAGCGAAGGGGGTGTGATCCCCTCACCGCTCCTCGCACGCCGCGCCCATACCCATGGACGAGGGCCGCGTGCTAGGCCTGCCGTGGCTGATCAGGTCGTGATCTTCTCGACCTGGTTGTAACCGAGCTCAACGTCCGTGAGGCGACCGAAGATGGTGACCATCACCTTGAGCTTCTGCCGCTCTGCGCGAACCTCTTTGACCATACCCGTGAAGTTCGCGAACGCACCGTCCACGACCTTCACCTGATCGTTCACTTCGAAGTTAACCTTGGGCTTCGACTGGACCGATCCCTTGTTGATCTGGTCCTTGATGGTGTCGATCTCTTTCTGCGGCACCACCGTGGGGTTCTGATCGCCCAGAAACCCCGTCACCTTCGGCGTGTCCTTTACCATGTGCCACGTCTGATCGTTCATCTCCATTTGAACGAACACGTAGCCCGGATAGAACTTGCGCTTCTCGGTGCGCTGCTTGCCATTGCGCGACGCCGTCACCTGCTCGTGCGGCACGAGGATCTCGCCGAAGTACTTCTCCAGGTTCGCATTACGGATGCGCTCCTGAAGCGACGCCCGGACCTTGTCTTCGAAGCCCGAGTAAGCCTGTACGATGTAGTACTTCTGTGCCATTGCAGGTTCTCGGCGCCGACGC
>CAISKJ010000015.1 GCA_903885885.1 uncultured delta proteobacterium | reverse complement strand
GTCGGCCTCGGCGGCCTCGCGCAGCGCCTCTTCTTCGCGCAGCGACACGACGGCCTGCACCTGCGGGTTGAAGCGCTTGATCTGTTGCAGGTGCGCGGTGACCACCTCGACGGAACTGAGGTCTCCGCTGCGAATGCGCGACGCGAGCTCGGTGGCCGAGAGGCGATGCAAGGCGGGGGCGTTCATGCGCGCACCCTAACAGCGCGCACCGCTATTGGGGCTGCGCCATCGCGAGGAGGGTGAGCACCGTCTTCCAGTTGCGCACGGTGCTCACCGTCGCGAGCTTGCGGTCGAAGTAGTCGTTGGTGAGCTTCGTGCGGGCGAAGCCGTTGGGGCAGTGCAGAAACACGTCGCGGCCGCGCACCGTGAAGGCGTCGCCGGGCGAGCGCGCGGGGTCGAGCGCGGCCACCTGCGCGGCGCTGGGCGCGTCGCGGAGAAACATCATGTGCACCGTGGCGGGGTCGGCCCCGGCCGCGAGGTACGGATTGGCAGCGACGACCGCGGCGAGCGCGTCGCCCGTACGAAGCACCACGGGCACGTCGAGGCCGAAGCCCGCGCGCAGGGCCTTCGCCACGGCGTCGGAGAGGCCGTCGACGGCGGACGCGGGCGCGCGCGCCACCACGTTGCCGCTTTGGATGTACGTGCGCACGTCGCCGCAGCCGAGGGCCTCGAAGACTGCGACGAGGTCGCGCATCGCGAGCTTGTTGTTGCCGCCCACGTTGACGCCGCGGAGCAGCGCGACGAGCGTGGCGTCGTCGGTCGGTGCGGTGGGCTTCGCAGCGCGCTTCATGCGCCTTCGCTAGCACGGCCCGGGGCGTAGATTGCAGCTTTCGACGCGAGGGCGCACGGTGAATGACCGCGCGCGACAGACGGGCGACGCTCGGGGCTGTTCGCGGGGGCTCGCTTCGCGGTAGAGCCCGCACAGGGCCAACGAGCGTGCTGTACGAGCTGTTGATTGTCTTCGGGCTGATGGTGCTCAACGGCGTGTTCGCCAGCGCCGAGATTGCCATTCTGTCGGTGCGCAAGACGCGCATCACCGAGCTCGTCGAGGCGGGCTCGAAGAGCGCCCGCGCGGTGCTGTGGCTTCGACGTACGCCCGAGCGCTTTCTGGCCACCGTGCAGATCGGCATCACGGTGGTGGGCACCACGGCGGCGGCCTACGGCGGCGACAGCCTCGCCGAGCACTTCGCGTCGTGGCTCGCGGCGCGCGCGCCGTGGCTGGGCGGCGCGGCGCACCGCGTGGCCTTCGTGGCGGTCATCGTGCTCATCTCGTTTCTCGAGATCGTGGTGGGCGAGCTGGTGCCCAAGTCGCTCGCGATGCGCAGCGCCGAGCGCGTGTCGCTGGTGCTCGGCCCCATGCTGCGCGCCATGGCCTCGCTGGTGCGACCGCTCGTGTGGCTCTTCACGGGGGCCTCCAACGCGGTGCTGCGCCTCTTCGGCGACCACACGAGCTTCTCCGAGTCGCGCCTCTCGCCCGAAGAGCTGCAGGAGCTCGTCGAGGAGGCCGGTCGCACGGGCTCCATCGACGCGGGCGCGAGCGAGATCGCGTCGCGGGCCATCGCGTTTCGCGAGCTGTCGGCCTTCGACGTGATGGTGCCGCGCATGCGCATCGTGTCGGTGGCGCGCGGCGCGACGGCCGACGAGGTGCGCGCGGTGCTCGCGGGGCGTCGCTTCGCGCAGATGCCGGTGTACGAGGGCGAGCCCGAGAACGTGGTCGGCTACGTGGCGCTCAAAGACCTGGTGGTGACCGCGCTCGACGGCGACCCGCTGCGCGGCGCCAAGGTGCACCCCGCGCGCTTCGTGCCCGCGAGCACGCCGGCGATGAAGCTCCTGCGGCAGATGCAGACCGAGCGCTTCTCGATGGCCATGGTCATCGACGAGCTCGGCGCGCTGCTGGGCATCGTGACCGTCGAAGACCTCGTCGAGGAGGTGGTGGGTGACATCTTGAGCGAGGGCGATCCGGCGACGCCGCTCCTCGCGCGCGACGCCGACGGGAGCGTTCTGGTGCAAGGCGAGGCCTACATCCGCGACGTGAACCGCGCCCTCGCGATGGACCTCCCGGAGCCCGACTCGGTGAGCACCGTGGCGGGGCTCTGCATCGAGGCGCTGGGGCACCTCCCGGGCGTGGGCGAGCGCGCGACGCTCTCCGACGGGCACGTGCTCGCGGTGGTCGACGCGACGCCGCGCAAGGTGCGCATGCTGCGCATTCACCCGCCCGCGGCCGCGATGACTGACGCCGCGGGCGACGCCGACTGAGCGCGAGGCCCGCGCGGCGGCGCTACGCGGGCGCGATCAGCGCGAGCTCGGTCATGCGACGCCAGAGGGTCACGCGGCTCATGCCGAGGATCTTCGCGGCCCGCGTGCGATTGCCCCCCGCGCGCTCGAGCGCGCGCCGGATGCGCTGCGCCTCGGGGGTGCCGACGACCGCCGCGGGCTCGTTGACGAGCGGCGCGGCGGGCTCGTCGCCGGTCTCGCGCGCCGTCACCTCGGGCGGCAGGTCGGCCTCGGTGAGCACCGGGCCCTCGCCGATCACGAACGCGTACTCGAGCGCGTTGTGGAGCTCGCGCACGTTGCCGGGCCACGCGTAGCGCTCGAGCGCGTCGAACGCCCCCTGCGACACGCGCGTGACCTGGCGCTCGCCGGTGGCGTTGAGCTCGTCGACGAAGCGCTGCGCGAGCAGGGTGACGTCGCCCTTGCGCGCCCGCAGCGGCGGGAGAAACAACGGCACCACGCGCAGGCGGTACATGAGGTCGGCGCGGAAGCGACCGAGCTCGACCGCGCGGCGCAGCGACTGGTGCGTGGCGGCCACGATGCGAACGTCGACGGACACCGCGTCGGTGCCGCCGACGGGGATCACCGTGCGCGTCTCGAGCACGCGGAGCAGCTTGGCCTGCAGCTCGACGGGCATCTCGGCGATCTCGTCGAGAAAGAGCGTGCCCCGGTCGACGGAGCGAAAGATGCCCGGCGCGTCGCGCACGGCGCCCGTGAACGCACCCCGCGTGTGTCCGAAGAGCTCGCTCTCGAGCAGCGCCGGCGGGAGGGCCGCGCAGTTGATGGCCCGAAAGGGCCCCCGCGCCCGCGGCGAGAGGTCGTGGATGGCGCGCGCGACGAGCTCCTTGCCGGCGCCCGTCTCGCCGCGCACGAGCACCGGCACGTCGCGCCGCGCGGCCCGCTGCATCACGTGAAACACCCGCTTCATCGCCGCGTCGCGCGTCCACATGCCGTGAAAGTTCAGCGGGGCGTCGCTCGCGTCGGTGGGCGCGCGCGTGAGCTCGTCGAAGAGCAGCACCCACCCCGCCGTCTCGTCGCGCTCGCGCAGGGGCATCGCGCGCACACGCAGCGGCCGCATGGAGCCGTCGCGCCGCGGGCGCAGGAGCGTGCTGGTGACCGCGCGACCCGCCGCGAGGGCCTCGGCGATGGGGCGAACCACCGACTCGCCGCAGAGCACCCGGGGCGCGAGCGCCCCCACCGCGACGGGCTCGCCGAGCAGCGCGACCACCCCCGGCGACGCCCACACCACGCGCAGCGATGCGTCGAGGAGCATCGTGGGGCCCGCGAGCGACTCGGCCGCGAGCGAGGCGAGGTGAGCGTGCGTCTCCGACGAGGTTGGCCGTGCCATGGCGGCCGAGGGTACAGCGCTTCGCGTTGTTTCACCGCACGTTTCGCGTTGTTTCAACGGCGCGCCGGTGGCGCTGCAATCCGTGGAGCGGCGCGCGCGGCACGGCGCTCGCTAAGGGAGGCGCTCGGAGGCGAAGCCCATGTTCGTGCTCGGTGTGTCACTGGCGGTGTTGATCGGCGTCACGCTCGGCCTTCTCGGCGGCGGGGGGTCGATTCTCACGGTGCCCATTCTGCTTTATGTGTTTCGCTTGCCGCCGGAGCAGGCCATCGCATCGTCACTCCTCGTCGTGGGCACCACGAGCGCGGTCGCGCTCATTCCGCACGCCCGCGCGTCGCGGGTTCGCTGGCGCACCGGCGCGCTCTTCGGCGCCGCGAGCATGGCGGGCGCCTACGCGGGCGGACAGTTCTCGTCGCGGCTCCCGCCGGCCATGCTGGTGCTCGCCTTCGGCGCGATGATGCTGGTCACGGCGGGCGCGATGATGCGCGGGCGCCGCGGCGTCACGGCGACGGTCGCGCGCGAGGGCGAGGCCCTCCCCCTGGGGCGCATCGCCCTGCAGGGGGCCGCGGTGGGCGCGGTGACGGGCCTCGTGGGGGCAGGCGGCGGCTTTCTCGTGGTGCCCGCGCTCCTCCTCCTGGGGCGCCTCCCGATGACCGCCGCGGTGGGCACCTCGCTCCTCGTGATCGCGATGAACAGCGCCGCGGGGCTCGCCGGACACCTCGCGCACACGCAGCTCCCGTGGGGCGTCGCGCTCCCCGTCGCCGCCGCGGCGGTGCTCGGCAGCGTCGTGGGGAGCCGCCTCTCGGGCCGCATCGCGCCCGACACGCTGCGCCGCGGCTTCGCGTGGTTCGTCGTGGTGATGGCCGTCTTCGTGCTCGGTCAGGAGGTGCCCAAACTCTTCGGCGTCACCGTCTCGCTCGCGCGCCACTGGCCGTGGCTCCTCGCCGCGATGTGCGCCCCGCCGGCCCTCGCCGCGGCCTCCGCGCGTCTGCACCCCCACGCCGCCTGAGCGCTGCGAGAAACACTGTTTCACAAGGACCCAATGCCCATGTTCACGCGACAGCTCTTCGACCCCGAGACCTCGACGTACACGTACCTCCTCGCCGACGAGGCCACGCGCGAGGCGGTGCTCATCGACCCCGTGCTCGAGCAGGTGGAGCGCGACCTCCAGATGCTGCGCGAGCTCGACCTCACGCTCGTGGCCGCCCTCGACACGCACGTGCACGCCGACCACGTGACGGGCCTCGGCGCGCTGCGCGAGAAGACCGGCTGTGTGACCGTTCTCTCGGAGCGCGCGGGCAGCGGCTGGGCCGACCGGCTCGTGAAGCAGGGCGATCACATCGCCTTCGGGCGCCACAGCGTCGAGGTGCGCGAGACGCCGGGCCACACCGACGGCTGCGTCACCTACGTCACCGACGACCGGCGCATGGCCTTCACCGGCGACGCGCTGCTCATCCGCGGGTGCGGCCGTACCGACTTTCAGCAGGGCGACGCGCGCACCCTCTACCGCACGGTGCACGCCGAGGTGCTCTCGCTGCCCGACGAGACGCTCGTGTACCCCGGCCACGACTACAAGGGCCGCACCATGTCGACGGTGGGCGAAGAGAAGCGCTGGAACCCGCGCCTCGGCGGCGGACGCTCCGTCGACGAGTTTGTCGCCATCATGGCGAAGCTCCAGCTCGCCTACCCGAAGAAGATCGACGTGGCGCTGCCGCTCAACCTCCGCTGCGGCGTGCCGCGCGGCCTGCCCGTGAGCGCCGACGAGCCCGCGCCGCAGCGCTGGGCCCCGGCCGAGACGAGCGCCAGCGGCGTGCCCGAGGTGACCTGCGACTGGCTCGCCGCCCACCTCGACGCGGGGCGCCTCGTCGATGTGCGCGAGGCGATCGAGTTCGTGGGCGAGCTCGGTCACGTTCCGGGCTCGTCGCTCGCGCCCCTCGCGACCGTCGACGCTGTTTCAGAGAGCTGGGACCGTGAGGCCCCCGTGGTGCTCGTGTGCCGCTCCGGCGGTCGCTCGGGCAAGGCCGCGCTCGGCCTCCTGGCGCGGGGCTTTCGCAACGTCGTCTCGCTGCGCGGCGGCATGCTGGCGTGGAACGCGCTGCGCCTCCCCGTCGCGCGCGACGCCTGACGGCCGCCGCGCCGCGCCGGCCTTCGTCGCGAGCGAGGGCCTCCCGCACCGCTGCGTGCTCGAGACGCACGCCCGCGCCGATCACGGCGCGTGCTCGCAACGCCTGCGCGACGGCGAGACGCTGCGCGCGGGCTGAGCTACGAACAGCCTCGCACGGCGGCGCAGGCGTTCTGCGCGATTCTACCGAGAGCGACGACGCGACGATGACAACCCTCGACGAGATGCGACAGCAGGCGATGCAGCAGGGGCAGGGCGCGATGAGCCTCGCGCTCGCCTTCGTGGGCGTTCACAACCCCGTCGACCTGGTTGCGATGAACCGCGCGCTCCACCACGTGTGGGACCGCCGCGACGAGGTCTTCGCGCAGCTCTTCGCGATGCTGCGTCCGGGCGGCGCCGTGGTGATCTGGGAGCCGCGCTGGCCCGACGACCGCGCGCAGCTCCGCGACGGTCGCCGCCGCGCGATGGCGTTTCAGAATCTCAGCGAGCACGTGCAGGGCAACCACTTTCTGCGCCCCGACGAGGTCGAAACCGCCATGCGTGCGGCGGGGCTCACGCCGAAGACCACCCTCTTCGGCGACGAGGCCGTCGTGGTGGGCACGCGCCCCCGCGCCTGACCGTAGCCCCCTACGGAGATGTGTCCCGCCGCGTTCGGGCGAGGCGCGGCGGCGCATCCCTGTGGCCACGCGCGAACGCCCGCTCGATGGCGGGCTCGGCGCGCGCGGCGGCGTAGCTGCCCGCGAGCATGGCCGCGACGAAGAGCATCACGCTCGGCGCCGACGTGACGAGCGACGCGATGCCCGGCCCGGGGCAGAAGCCCCCGAGGCCCCAGCCCACGCCGAAGATCGCTGCGCCCACGAGGAGCCGCGCGTCGAGGGCGCGCCGCGTCGGCACCATGAAGCGCCCGCCCAGCAGCGGCGAGCCGCGGCCCTTGAGGAGCCGCCACGCGGTGGCGTGCACCACGATGGCGCTCGCCATCACGAAGATGAGCGATGGGTCCCACGCGCGAAAGAAGTTCAAGAACCCGATGACCTTCTCGGGGCGCGTCATGCCCGCGCGCGCGAGGCCCACGCCGAAGAGCGCGCCCGAGACGAGCGCCACGGCGCCCTGAGCGCGAGGCGATGCCCCGGCGCTCATCGCGTCGCACCGCCCGTGAACAGCACCGTGAGGGCGCCCGCGCTGATGAACGTGACCGTCGCGGCCGCGCTCCGCGGCGAGAGGCGCGAGATGCCGCATACGCCGTGGCCGCTCGTGCAGCCGTTGCCCACGCGCGTGCCGAAGCCCACGAGGAGCCCCGCGAGGAGCACCACCCCGAGCGGCGCCTCGCCCGAGGAGAACGCCCCGGGCGAGACCGCCATCGCGATGAGCCCGCCGAGGAGCAGCCCCGCCACGAAGAGGGCCCGCCACGCGATGTCGCCCGCGACGGGCTTCAGCAGCCCGCCCACGATGCCCGAGATGCCCGTCACCCGGCCGTTGAGGCCGAGCATGAGCGAGGCGCTCACGCCGATGAGCGCGCCCCCTTCGAGCGCGCGGATCCAGTCTTGCGAGATGATCATGTGCCTTCGCGTCGAGCGCGTGCGCCCGATGTAACGTGTTTCAACGGTGTTTCACTGAGCGGCGCCGTGGCGGCGAAGGCTCAGCCGACGTCTTCGGCCGCGATCGCCTGCTCGACCTCGCTGCGCCCGAGCTCGCACGACGCGCAGCTCCGCGCGGCGCAGCCCGGGTGGTGCTTCGTGCGCACCACCACCACGGGCACCTCGGCGTGGCGGATCACCTCTTCGGCGACGCTGCCCATGGTGACCCGCGCGAGGCCCGTGCGACCGTGCGTGCCCATGAGGATCATCGAGGCGCCCTCGTCGTGGGCCGCGTCGAGAATGGCCTGCGCCGTGCGCCCGAACACCACGAGCGCGTCGGCGCGCAGCCCCTCGGCGCGCGCCTGCGCGAGCAGCGGCGCGAGGTGCGCCTCGGCGTCGTCGCGCAGCAGCGACGAGACCGTGCGCGGCGGGCCGCCGGTGGGCGGCTGCACCGTGGCCGTGAGCGGCAGGCCGCGCGGCGGATCGCTCGCGTGCAGGAGCACCAGGCGCGCGCAGAACGCGCGCCCGAAGCGCACGGCCTCGGCCATGACGTTCGGCGCGCAGTCGGAGAAATCGAGGGGGACGAGGATCAGCGACATGGCATCTCCGTGATGAGCAACGGGCGTGCCGCGTGCGAAATGGCCGCCGAGGCGCGGCCGTTGAAACAACGTGAAACACTGCGACGGAGACGGGAGGGACTAGACCCCGGACCTGGGCGCGACGGGGCAGGTGCCGATGCTGAGCAGGGTGTAGAGGGGACAGCTGCCGACGAGGCCCGTGATGAGCGGCACGAGGCCGACGAGGCCCCACAGGGTGTGCGGTCCGGTGAAGACCATCGCGAGGAGCGCGAGGCCGAGCGCGACGCGGATCGCGCGGTCGATGGTGTGTTCGTTCCGAGGGAGCAGCTTCTCGATCATGGCGACAGGAACCTCCGGCGCGCGGAGGCACTGTGCGCCAACGCTCGCTGCAGGCTCAGAGCCGACGGGCCGCGGGAAGGGTTCGCGCGCTCCGCCGTGCCACGCGGCGCTACGTCCAGCGGGCGAGGGCCTGCGAGAGGGCGGCGAGGGTCATCGGCTTGAGCAGCACCTCTTGCATCCCCGCGGCTCTGCACGCGGCGACCTCTTCTTCGAAGACCGCGGCCGTGAGGCCGAGCACCGGCGTCGCGGCCCGCGGGCCGCCCATCGCGCGGAGCCGTCGCGTGGCCTCGAGGCCGTCGATGTCGGGCATCTGCCGGTCCATGAGCACCAGCGCGAAGTCTTGCGCCGCGAGCGCGTCGAGGGCCGCGCGTCCGCCCTCGACGGCGACGCAGCCGATGCCCAGACGCTGGAGCATCTTCTGCGCGACGAGGCGCTTGACGTCGTTGTCGTCGACGACCAGCACGGGCGCGCGCACGGCCTTGAGGGTGACGGGCACGGGCGGAGGCGCCACGGGCTCCGTCGCGAGGCCGAGGGTGAGCGCGAAGCGAAAGGTGCTCCCGCGCCCGAGCTCGCTCTCGGCGACGATGGAGCCGCCCATCGCCTCGACGAGGTGCCTCGAAATCGCGAGGCCGAGGCCCGTACCGCCGTGGACGCGATGCACGCTCGCGTCGCCCTGCGCGAAGGGTTCGAAGACGCGCGCGCGGGTGGCGTCGTCCATGCCCGGCCCGGTGTCGCGCACGGCCCACGCGAGGGCCCCGTCGGGGAGCGCGCGCACGGCCACCTCGACGCCGCCGCGCTCGGTGAATTTCACCGCGTTCGCGACGAGGTTGAGCAGCACCTGACGGAGCCGCAGCGCGTCGCCCGTGACGGCCGCGGGCACCGCGGCGTCGACCGCGAGCGACAGGGTCACGCCACCAGGCCGCCCACCTCGATGGCGTTGAGCGCGACGCCGACGAGCCCCAGCACGAGCGCCACCGTCGCGCTCGCTTCGAAGCGCCGCGTGAGGCGCAGGAGCGCGATGCTCGCGGCGAAGAGCGCGATGCTGACGACGTGCGAGCGCACGAGCTGGCGCTCGCTGAACGCATAGCCGCTGGCGGCCGCGGCGCTGAACCCCAGCACGCCGAGGAGGTGAAAGCTCTGCACCAGGAGCGCGCGCCAGCGGATGCGCGGATCAGCGAGCATCGCGTCGGGGATGCTGCGATCGAAGAGCGAAACCAGACGCCTGAGCACGGCGCGATCATAGTCGGGCGCCGTGGCGTCGCGCCCGACGAGTTTTCGCCGGGTGCGCGTTTCAGCCGTCGAGCGCGATCCACACCTCGTTGCGACGGAGGAAGGGCAGCGTCCACGGCGGGTCGTAGCGGTTGAGCTCGGCGTCGCCCTGCGCGCGCAAACCGCGCGCGGCCACCCATGCCGCGAGCGACGCGGTGCGTGCGCCCACGGCCGCGTCGTCGCTCGCGCCGGAGAAGCGCAGCACCGCCACGCGCTGCGCGGGCGCGAGGCGGAGCGCGACGCGCGCGTCGTCGGGCGTCGGCAGCGTGTGCATCGTGTGCGACGACGGCATGGTGAAGGCCACCGTCCAGCGGTCGCCCGCGCCGCGCTGCG
>CAISKJ010000014.1 GCA_903885885.1 uncultured delta proteobacterium | reverse complement strand
GCCGACGCCGCCGCGGCGCCTGATTCCGCGACGGGCTTCGATGCGGTCGCGACCCTCGACGCGCCCGTGCCCGACGCGCCCACCGCGCCCGTCGAGGCGCCCTGGCGCGGGGGCTTCGTCGACCTGAGCGCGCCCTTCGACGGCATGTCGTCGGCGCTCTACCTCCGCGCGCCGCAAGGGATGGGCGAAGACCCCGAGCCCATCGTCGGCGTGGTGGCCGACCTCTACGAAGACGGCCAGCGCGAGGTGATCTTCGCCCCCACCAACGAGAACGTCGACGCGCGCACCGCGGGGGTCTTCGCCTACGACCGCGCGAGCGACCAGCTGCGCTTTCGGGGGCTTCTTCAAGTGGGCGGATCGACCGCGCGGCTCAACCTCGTGGGCGCCCTCGACCTCGACGACGACGGCCACCTCGACCTGCTCTTCAACCGCATCGACCGCGAGATCGCGTGGGGCATCGGGCGCGGCGCGTTCCTCCCGCCCGCGTCGATCCGCGGCGAGCAGGGCCCGTGGCGCGTCCCCTATCGCACGCTGCACGTGACCGACGTCGACCACGACGGCTGGCTCGACGTGATCGGCGGCAACGGCCAGTGCTGCGTGTCGTGCCGCTCGATGTGGCTGTACCTGCGCGACGGCGCGCGCCGCTACGCCGACCAGAGCGCGCTGTTTCCCGCCGACGTGAGCGACACCGCGTGGAGCATCCTCGACGGCACCGTCGGCGGCGCGCGCGTGGTGATGCACGTGGGCCAGAACTGCGGCAACTCCGACGCGCCCGCGTTCTACCGCGAGACGGGCCTCGACGCGGCGGGCTACCCCCGCTTCGCGGCGTGGGATTTCACCCCCGACGATTCGTACGTGCGCCGCCTCGACCCCACCTGGCCCGCCACGCGAGAGGCTTCGATTCAGCGCTGGATCCCGATGGGCGCGGCCCTCGGCGACGCCAACGGCGACGGCCGCGACGACGTCGCCCTCGCGCTGAACTTCTACCCCGGCCTGTGGCTCGACGAGGGTCGCCTCCCCTTCACCGACGTGACCGCGCCCTTCGGCGACACGCCCCACCGCGCCGCGTCGGGGCGACCGATGGTGCCCTGGGGCATCGCCCTCGTCGACGTCGACCGCGACGGCCGCAACGACCTCGCCGCCGCGCACGGCAACGACCACTCGGCCGAGGTCGACCCGGCGCGCTTCATCGGCCCGCAGCGCACCACCCTCGACTGGAACGCCGGCGGCGGACGCTTCACCGACATGAGCGGCGCCCTCGGCCTCGACCGCCCGGGGCAGTACCGCAGCCTCTACGTCGACGACCTCGACGGCGACGGCGACGCCGACCTCGTGGTTGGGGCCCACAACGACAACCCGCGCGTGTACATGAACCGCATCGACCGCGGCTACCACGGCTTCTCGCTGCGTTTGCGCGGCACGAGCAGCAACCGCCTCGGCATCGGCGCGCGCGTGCGGGTCATGGTGCGCGCGGGCGAGGCCGAGCGGGAGTTTCCCGTCGGCGCGGTGGGCGCCCCGGGCGTGGCGCCCGACCCCATCGTGTTCGTGGGCCTCGGGGCCGCCACGAGCGCCGCGCGCGTGCGCGTCACCTGGCCCTCGGGCACCGTGCAGGAGCGCGCGAACGTCGCCGCCGACACGCTCCACGTGTGGGAGGAGCCCGCCCTCTTCACCGTGGCTCCCGCGGGTCGGCACGTGGCCCCCGGCGGCGCCGCCGCGCTGCGCGTCACGGCCCGCGCCCCCGACGGAACCGTTCGCCGCGACGCCCGCATCGAGGTGCGCGTCGCCTACGGCCGCGGCGCGGTGGTGGTCCGCGACGAGCCCGACGGCACGCGCGTCGCGACCCTCGCGCACCCGGGCGCCGCGGGCTCGAGCGTCGTCGAGGTGCGCGTCGACGGCGTCCCCTCCGGCGTTCGCCCGCGCATCTGGTGGGACTGACGTCGCGCTGGCCACCGCGCACCGCGAGGGGATAGCGTAGCGCGCATGGTGGGTCGCAATCCGGTGCTGGTGTTCGCCGCGCTCGCCTCGGGGTGCGCGGCCGAGTCGGGCTACGAGTCGCGCGTCGCGCGCATCGCCATCGCGGGCCCGTGGGTCCCGTCGGCGATCACGCGCACCCTCGCGAGCACGCAGCGCGTCACGGTGGTCGACCCGCCCGCCGTGTCGCCCCTCGGGCGCTGCACGTCGACCAACGCCTTCGCGTGCTCGTGCACGCACCCCGCGTGTACGCCCGCGCACCCCGGCACGCGCGACCTCAACGCGTACCTCCTGCGGCGCTACGTGTACCTCCGCGCGGGCGGCACCTACTGCTGCCGGCAGAACAGCGCCACCACGCGTGTTCCCACACTCTCGGTGCACGCCACGGGGCGCGCCATCGACCTCATGGTCCCCACGGCGGGCGGCGACGCCGACAACACCCTGGGCGACGCGGTGGCCAACTGGCTCGTCGAGAACGCCGAGTACGTCGGCATTCAGCGCGTCGTGTGGGATCGCGCCTACTGGAACGGCGAGCGCGGCTTCGGGCTCCTCACCTCGGCCTCGCTGCCGCACACCGACCACATTCACGTCGAGCTCAGCGTGGCCGGCGCCGAGCGCCGCACGGCCTTCTTCACCTCGGGCGCGTCGATGAGCACCACCTGCGCCGCGCGCTGCGACGGCACGCGGCTCGTCAACGCCGACTGCACCTCGACCGACTGCGCCGCCACCGGCGCGCCG
>CAISKJ010000013.1 GCA_903885885.1 uncultured delta proteobacterium | reverse complement strand
GTCGACGCGGCGACAGTCACTAGAAACACCGTAGAATCAGATCATTGGTCGACTTGTGTGCCGAACGGAGCGCTCCCGCGGGGGCGGGGCGCGCGGCAGCGGGGGTGGGGGCATCATCGAGCCGGTCAGCCGCGCGCACCGTGACGCGCTGGCACGATCGTTGGAGTATGCGCGCCGTGATGCTCCCCGCCGCTTCGCTCCGCAACGCGCTCCTCACCCTCGCGTGCGCGGCCGTCTCCGCCTGCTCGGCCCCGGCGCCGGTGACCCCCGACGCGGGGGCGGCGGATGTTCCCGCCGACGCGGTACCCGACACCTTCGCCGATCACACCGTGCGCCGCATCGAAGACCGCGCGGCCTTCGACGCCCTCGCCACGCGCGACCACGGCATCGCCTCGACGAAGATCGTCATCACCGCCTTCTCGAGCCCCGCCCTGCGCGATCTGCGCTTCTACGACGCCAATTTCTTCACCCTCCACGACGAGTGGTACTGGTTCCGATTGCTCAACGGCGCGGGCGTGCCCGGCGACCGGGGCGTGGCCCCCGTGCGCGGGCTGTCGTTCGCGTCCATTCGCGACATCTACGAGTGGGCGCGCGCGCAGCCCGCGCTGCCCCTCGACCTGCAGATCGCCGACGGGCGGCTGTACTCCTGGCGCTTCTACGACATGGCCTTCGGGCGCGGGCGCAACCGCGGCCTCGCCACCCTCATGCACTTCGACGCGCGCGCGGGAACCGCACCGGCCCCCGAGCGCTGGTGCTTCGAACTCGAATACAGCGACGAGCTCACGCACGACGAGCTCGTGGTGTTCTTCGAAACCATCACCGCGCGCCTGGGCCCCGCGCTCGCGCGCGACCTGCGCTTCGTGGTGCGCTCGGCCGCCCACGAATCTCTCGCGCAGCGCATGGAGCGCGAGCGCCTCCCCTACTGGGACCGCATCCTGCGCTACCGCGACCTCGTCGTGCCCGGCACCCGCGAGGTGTACAGCGACGGCATCGCCGCGGGCTCGCTGCGCTTCGTGCGCCAGGGCGACCGCTTCGACGACACCACGCCCGAAGACATTTTGGTCTTCGAACAGACGCCCGACCTCTTGCCCCCCGCCGCGGGCGTGATCACCGCGGTGCCTCAAACCCCGCTCGCGCACATCAACCTCCTGGCGCGCAACCGGGGCATCCCCAACGCCCACCTCGCGGGCGTGCTCGACGACCCCGAGGTCGACCAGCTCGCGCGCGGCTGGGCCCGCGTGGTGCTCTTCGCCGAGTCGCCCTCGCGCGTGGTGCTGTCGGCCATTACCAACGAGCAGTACGCGCGCTACCGCGAGCTCGCGACGCGCCCCACGCGCGCCGTCGTCACCCCGCCCACGGCGTCGATGCCCTACGTCATCGACATCGCCACGCGGCCCCTCGCCGAGCGCGCGTCGCTCATCCCCATGCTGGGCGGAAAGAGCACCGGCATGATGGCCCTCGTGCACGACGCGGCCATCGTGCGCCCCGACCGCCCGCTGGGCGTCACCGTGCGCCCCTACGTCGAGCACCTCGCGCCGCTGCGCGCGCGCATCGAGGCCGCC
>CAISKJ010000012.1 GCA_903885885.1 uncultured delta proteobacterium | reverse complement strand
GCGAGGCGTTCGAAGCGACGCTCGTACACCGAGGCGACGATTTCGAAGCTGACGCGCACCCCGTGGGCGCTGTCGAACTCGACGCCCGCGCGCGGCGGCTCGAGCGGGATGCGGCGCTCGTAGCGCCCCGCGGGGAGGCCCGACGCGTCGACGGGCTCGGTGTGCACCGACACCATCGGATCGACGTAGAGCGACGCCCCGCGAACATGCACGTGCGAGGGCTCGACCTCGACGCGCTCGACGCGCGCGCGCGGCGGGAGCGAGCCCACCACCGTGGTGTGCACCGGCACCGAGCGCTCGACCATCGTGTCCCACTGCATCGCGATCGTGTCGGGGGTGAACGACACGAGCGTCGCCCCCGCGGGCAGCGCGAGGAGCTCGGCGTTGAGCCGCACCTGCCGCGCGCGCCCCTCGCGCACGTCGATCTGCAGGGGGCCAATGTCGTCGGCGCGCAGCGGGCCGAGCACCGAGGGCGACCCGCGCACCATGATGCGCACCTTGTCCGGCAGCGACGAGAGCAGCACGGGGTTTCCCGTGCTCGTCGGCGGGAGCACGAAGGTCGCGGGCACGTCGATGCTGCGCTGTACGTTGCCCGAGCCGCGCACCACGCTGAACAGCATCACCGAGATCACGACGGAGACGATCTTCAGGCCGACGTTCTCCGTCACGGCTTCGCGCAGGGCGTTCAGAATACGCGGCGGGCGCAGGTCCATGGGGTGCGTCAGCCCTGGCGTGCGTGCGCGTCGGGCGCTGCGGGCGCCTCGGCGTTGGGGGGCGGCGCGGGCGGGAGCCGCGAGACGCGAGGCTGCTCCTCGTCGTGCGCGCGCATGAGGGCCGCGGCCTGGCGCTTCGAATAGAAGAGACCGTAGAGGGCCCTGCGGAGCGAGTCGCCGTCGAGGTCGCGCACGATGTTGCCGTTGAAGCACAACGACACCTTGGCGCGCTCCTCACTCACGACCACGACGACCGCGTCGGTCTCCTCGGAGATGCCGATCGCCGCGCGGTGCCGCGTCCCCAGGGTACGATCGAGCGACGCGCTGTTGGTGAGCGGGAGAAAGGCGCCGGCCTTCCACACGCGCGCGCTCTTGATGATCACCGCGCCGTCGTGCAGCGGGTTCTCGAACGCGGGCAGAAAGATCGTGTAGAGCAGCTCGCTCGTCACCGCCGCGTCGAGCACGGTGCCCTGCGCCACGAAGTCGTCGAGCGCGGCCTCGCGTTCGAACACCACGAGCGCGCCGAGCTTGCGCTCCGCGAGCAGGGTCGCCGCCTGCACCACCTCCTCGACGGCGTTCGACTCCTCGCCGCGGCGCCAGCGAAACAGAAACGGCCGGTTGCCCACGCGCATGAGCGCGCGACGAATGTCGCCCTGAAAGATCACCACGACGAGCAGCAGAAACGACGCGAGAAAGCGGTCGAGCAGGGTGTAAGCGGTCACGAGGCCGAGGCGCTGCGCGACGAAGTACACCGCCCCGAGGAGGAGCATCCCCTGCCCCACCTGCACCGCGCGCGTGCCGCGGAGAAACAGCAGCAGGCGGTACACCGCGTAGGCGACCACCCCGACGTCGACGAGGTCGCGAAGCACCGCCAGCGGCGGCCTGCGGGCGAAGAGCGCGAGGAGCCCATCAAGCATCGACGCCCCCTCGCAGAAGCGCGCACGCGTGCGCCACGCGCGCGGCCTGACGCATCGTCGCGACGTCGTGAACACGCAGCACGGCAGCGCCCTGGAGCACGGCGACCGTGACCGCCGCCGCCGTGCCCCCCACGCGCTCGTCGGGACGCGTAGCGCCCACACGCCACGACGGGGCGAACGCCTCGACGGCGTCGATGAAGCGCTTGCGCGACGGCCCCACGCACACCGGGTACCCGAGCGCGCGGAGCGGGGCGAGGTTCGCGAGCAACGAGAGCGACTGCGCCGCCGTCTTCGCGAAGCCGAGCCCGGGGTCGACGAGGATGCGAGCGCGCGCCACGCCGACGGACTCGAGCACGCGCACACGCGCCGCGAGCTCACGCGCCACGTCGGCGTGCAGATCGTCGTAGCGGGTGAGCGAGGCCATGGTGCCTGGCACGCCGCGCGCGTGCATCGCGATGTAGGCCGCGCCTGCGTGGGCCGCGACGGCGCCCAGCGCCTCCGCGGCGTCGCCCATGCCCACGTCGTTGACGATCGTGGCGCCGGCCGCGAGCGCCGCGCGCGCCACCTCGGCCTTCATGGTGTCGATCGAGAGGGGAACCGTGACCCGCGCCGCGAGCGCCTCGATCACCGGCAGCGCGCGGGCCAACTCGTCGCGCGCGGAGACGGGATCGGCGCCGGGACGGGTGCTCTCGCCGCCGACGTCGAGCGCATCGGCGCCCGCATCGATGAGCGCCAGCGCGTGGGCCACGGCGGCGTCGACGGCCGCGTAGCGACCGCCGTCGGAGAACGAGTCGGGCGTGACGTTGACGATGCCGAGCATGTAGGGACGCGACCAATCCCACGTCGAGGCACGGAGCATGAGTGGGGGGGCGGGGGTCGCGACCACGGCGACCGTGACTACCACAAGACCGACCTTCGGCGCGCGAGAGAGCTCTCGCGCGTCACGAAGCCGTGCAGGATCGACGAGGGGAGGATTGCTACGCGCCCGAGGGGACGCCGCGGGGCGGGAAGATGCTGGTGGCCTTGGGGCGTGCGTCCTTCGACTCACGGCGCTCCGACCACGAGGGGATCACGGTCTTCACGCGCTCGGGGAGCGGGCGATTCTCGATGCAGGCGGCGATCTCCTCGACGTCGAGGGTCTCGCGGTCGAGGAGCGCGACGGCGAGGCGATCGAGGGCGTCGCGGTTCTCTTGCAGAATGTGCCGCGCGCGCTCCCGCT
>CAISKJ010000011.1 GCA_903885885.1 uncultured delta proteobacterium | reverse complement strand
GTGTCGGCCATGGGCGCCGCCGCGTCGGAGCGCAGCTCGGGGCGCATGAGGGCCGAGTCGCCCTGCGGGGCCATGCGCGCGTCGGCGATGTGCATCGTGCGCGCGCCCGACGACTGCGGGGCGGCCGTCCCGCGCCACTGGGCGGCGAAGACGCCCGCGGCCTCGGCGGCGATCATCGCGGCGACGAAGCCCTGCTTGGCGCGGCGCGACTGCGCGGGCGACGAGGGGCGCGACGAGCGCGTCGGGGGCACCGGGTTGGCCACGCGCTCGGGGATGTTCTTGATGGCCGCCTCGATCACCACGGGGGGGGCGAAGGGCGTGGGCATCTCCGACGGGTGGTGACCCACGGAGGCCGGGTCGAACACGGGCGTCCAGGCGGCGCGCGTGCGGCGCGGCGCGAGGGGCAGGAGCTCGCGGGCCATGTGGGCCACGGTGGGGAAGCGGTCGCCCGGCGCGCGCTGCATGGCGCGCTCGACCACGCCCACGAACTCGATGGGGACGAGCACGGACATGTCGCGCAGCGAGCGGGGCGTGCCCTCGACGATCTCCTTCATGAGGGCGTACATCTGCTCGCTCTCGAAGGGCAGAACGCCCGTGACGCACTCGAAGAGCATCACGCCGAGGGCGAACTGGTCGGAGCGCACGTCGACGTCGCGGGGGGTCGAGATCTGCTCGGGCGACATGTACTCGGGCGTGCCGAACACGTTGTCGGTCACCGTGAGGCGCGCGGCGCGGCCCGCGATGTTGATCTTCGAGATGCCGAAGTCCACCACCTTGGGCACCACCACGCCGTCGCGGGTGGTGGCGAGAAAGATGTTCTCGGGCTTGAGGTCGCGGTGCACGATGTCCTCGTTGTGGGCGGCGTTCACCGCGGCCAGCACGGGGATCATCACGTTGAGGGTGCGCCCCACGCTGAGCCTGCGCTCGCGGGTGATCACGTCGGCGAGCGACTCGCCCTCGAGGTACTCCATCACCAGGAAGGGGAGGTTGCCGTGGCGGCCCACGTCGAACACCTCGACCGCGTGCGGGTGGCGAATCTTCGAAGCCGCCACGCCCTCCTGGAGGAAGCGCTCCATGATCTCGCCGTTCTTGGCGAACTCGGCCTTGAGCGTCTTGATCGCGACGCGCTTCTTCAGCTCGATGTGCTCGGCCTCGTACACCGACCCCATGCCGCCGCTGCCGATCATGCGAACGATCTTGTAGTGACCGATCTTCGTACCCGGCAGCAGTCCCTGCGTATCAGCGTCGTTCGGCATCGGAGCCTCCGATTTCCTAGAACGGCAGAGCGCGAGAAGTCATGAGGCACCCGCCGACGATTCTCTGAACCGTGGGATCAATAGGTGATTTCTCGTATGCGCGTCTCGGGTGAAGTCGGCCCTTGCGCTCGCGGGGGCCTCCGGGGCACACCCCTCCGTCCCCGTGCACACCACGTCGCGTAGAGGCCTCGTCATCGCGGCGATCCTGCTGTCGATGTTCATGTCGGCGATGGAGGCCACCGTGGTCGCCACGGCGATGCCCACCATCGTGGCCGACCTCCGCGGCATCGAGCTCTACGGCTGGGTGGGCTCGATCTACATGCTCGCCTCGACGGTGAGCATCCCCCTGTGGGGCAGCCTCGCCGACCTGCGCGGCCGCAAGCCCGCCATGCTCTGGGGCATGGGGTTCTTTCTCCTGGGCTCGGTGATGAGCGGCGCCTCGCGCACCATGGCCATGCTGGTGCTCTCGCGCGCGGTGCAGGGCATCGGCGCGGGCTCGCTGCAGCCCGTGGCGCTCACCATCGTGGGCGACCTCTACACCGTCGAAGAGCGCGGTCGCATCCAGGGCTACTTCGGCGCCCTCTGGGGCGTCGCGGGCATGGCGGGCCCCCTCCTCGGCGGGCTCATCGTGCGGGCCCTCTCGTGGCAGTGGGTGTTCTACATCAACCTCCCCTTCGGGCTCCTCTCGGGGGCCATGCTCGTGGCCTTCTTTCACGAGGGCTCGGAGCTCGCGCGCCGCGGGCGCCGCCTCGACGTCGCGGGCGCCGTCACCCTCACGGCCAGCGTCTTGTCGCTCCTCCTCGGTGTGGGAGGGAGCCACCCGTCGATCACGCTCCCCCTCGCGGCCCTGTCGTTCGGGGCCTTCATCGCCGTCGAGCGCCGCGCGGCCGAGCCCGTGGTGCCCCTCTCGCTCTTCGCGCACCGCACCATCGCCGTGGCCAGCGTGGTGGGCATGCTCATGGGCACCGTGATGATGTCCACGCTCATGTTTCTACCGCTCTTCATGCAGGCCGCGCGCGGCGCGACGCCCACCGAGGCGGGCACCACGGTCGCGCCCATGCTCCTCGGGTGGCCCCTCGCCAGCACCGTGAGCGGGCGCCTCCTGCCCCGCGTGGGCCCCCGCTCGCTCGTGCGCGCGGGCCTCGCGTTCGTGCTCCTGGGCACCGCCGCGGTGTGGCTCCTCGTGGGCGGCCGCGCGTCGGCCAACGCGCTGCGCGTCGCCATGTTCGCCTTCGGCACGGGCATGGGGCTCGCCAACACGGCCCTGCTCATCGCCGTGCAAGAGAGCGTCGGGCAGGCGCAGCGGGGCATCGCCACGGCCACGTCGATGTTCTCGCGCAGCATCGGCGGCGCGGTGAGCGTCGGGGCCCTCGGCGCGCTCCTCGCGCACCGCCTCGCGGGCGTGGTCGACGAGGCGCAGCTCAACGCCATGCTCGGCCCCGAGCGCGGGCGCTCTCTCGATGCGCACGCGGTGGCCGTCATGGCGGGCGCCGTCGAGCGGGCCATGCTGCCGATCTTCGTGGTCATCGCCGCGGTGGGCGCCCTCGCCGCCGCGTGCGGCATGGCGTTTCCCGACGTGAGCCTCGCGCGCCGCGCGGTCACACCGCCCCCCGCGGGAGAGTGAACGCCCCGCGTTACTTCAGAAACTCGCGGTAGAACGCGTCGCGCCACGTGAAGAAGCGCCGGAAGCGCGGGTCTTCGAAGAGCGTCGTGGCGCCCCGGCCCGCGAGCGCGGGGCGCGCCAGGTCGCGGCTGTGCGGAAACTTCAGCAGGAGCGTGAGGCCCACCGCCGCCACGTCGGCCAGCGTGGGCGTATCGCCGAGCAGAAAGGGCGTGCGCTCGAGGCGCTCGGCGAGCTCGGTGAGCATCGTCTCGACGGCGTAGCGGGCGTCGTCCATGCGGCGCCGCGCGCCCGGGAGCATGAGGGCCGCCCGCGACGCGAGGCCGACGCCGCGCGCCGCGCGCAACCCCGCGCCGTCGACGTGGAGCAGCGCCCGCGCGAGCTCGTCGAAGAGCGCGCGGTCGTGCACGGCGTAGCCGAGGGCCACGGTGACGGCGTGCGCGCCCAGCGTGTCGTCGATGCGGTCTTCGAGGTCGAGCACGGCGCGGCGCCGGGGGATGTCGTCGGGGAGCAGCGGGCGTCGACCGTCGCGCGCGGGGTAGGCGCGCTCGAGGTGCAGCGCGATGGTGGTCGAGTCGGCGATCACCTGGCCGTCGTGCTCGAGCACGGGCACCTTGCGCTGCCCCGAGAGGCGGTACATCGCGAGCTGCCCGGGGCCCTGGTCGTGGTCGACCAGCTTGTACGTGAGGCCCTTGAAATCAAGCGTCGCGCGCACCTTCTCGGAGAAGTGACTCAGCGGAAACCGGTGCAGCACGATCGACATGGGCGCGAGGGTCGCCCGTCGCCCCGCGCCGCGCAACCGAAGCGCTGCGGTTGACGCCGCCGCGCGCATCGGCGACACGAGCGTATGCGGGTGTCACTCGTCGCAGCGTGTCTCGTGGCCGCGTGTGATGTCTCGGGCAACCCCGGTGGCACCTCCGCCGACGCCGCCGCTGATGGCAGCGCGGCCGACGTCGCCCCCGTCGATGTCGCCGCGGGTGATGCGCCGTCGCCCGACGTTGCGCCGTCGCCCGACGTTGCGCCGTCGCCCGACGTTGCGCCGTCGCCCGATGTGATGCCTGTCGTCGATGCGCCCGCTGCGCCGCCCGGCGACCCGCAGGCGCGCACGCGGGCCCAGGTGTGCGCCCGTTGGGTGGCCGACCGCGCGCTGCGCGCCCGCACCGTGTGGACGGCGGGGCCCTCGCCGTGCGATCCGGGCACCCTCGCGCCCGAGGCCCACGCCGACGCGATGCGCGTGCTCAACGTGTACCGCTGGCTCGCGGGAGAAGCGCCCGCGGGCGCCGACCCGTCGCTCGCCGCGCAGCAGCAGCAGTGCGCCGTGATGATGACGGTCAACAACTCGCTGAGCCACGCGCCCCCCGCCACGTGGCGCTGCTACACGGCCGCGGGCGCGTCCGCCGCGGGCTCGTCGAACCTCGCGCTCGGCACCGCCACCCCCGCCGCCGCGATGGACCTCTACGCCAACGAGCGCGACCAGCAGCTCGGCCACCGCCGCTGGGTGTTCGCCCCCAACCTCGGCCCCACGTGGGTGGGCGCCACCACGCGCGCGTCGTGCCTGCAGACGTTTCGCGCCACGCGCGCGACGACCGTGCCCGCGGTGGTGGCGTGGCCCAACCCGGGGCCCTCGCCCGTCGAGGCCTTCGCGGGCGTGTGGCACATTCAGAGCGGGACGCGCGACGTCGCCGGCGCCCGCGTCGAGGTGCGCGACGACGCCACCAACGCCGTGCTCGCCACGACGGCCGTGGCGGCCACGGGAAACTACGGCAACAGCGCCGCCCTCGCGTGGCGCCCGTCGGGGTGGACGCCCGCCGTCGGCGCCACCTACCGCGTCACCGTCACCCTCGCGGCGGGGGCGCCCTTCGTGTACCGCACGTCGCCGGTGCGCTGCCCGTAGTGTGTCAACGAAGCGTGTCGGGTGAATCGACGAACCCTCTTCGGTCATCGTAGAGCGGTCATGGCAGCTGTCGTTCACGATCGCGCAACGGGTTCGCGCGCGGCCCACGTCATCGTGGTGGGCGCTGGCGTCGGCGGGCTCACCGCGGCGTCGGTGCTCGCCTCGCAGGGGGCGCGGGTCACGGTGCTCGAGCGCGCGGCGCGCGTGGGCGGCAAGATGCGCCAGGTGTCGGTGGCGGGGCGCTCCGTCGACGCGGGGCCCACGGTGCTCACCATGCGCCACGTGTTCGAGGCGGTCTTCGAAGCCGCGGGCGAGCGCCTCGAAGACCACGTCACCCTGCGCGCCTCGGAGGTGATCGCGCGGCACGCGTGGCCCGACGGCGGTCGCCTCGACCTCTTCGCCGACCTCGAGCGCTCCGTCGACGCGATCGGCCGCCTCGCGGGGCCCGTCGACGCGAAGGGCTATCGCGCGTTCTGTGATTACACCGCGAAGATTCACGCGTCCGTCGAGGGGCCCTTCATGCGCGCGCAGCGCCCCACGCTCACGAGCGTGCTGCGCGAC
>CAISKJ010000010.1 GCA_903885885.1 uncultured delta proteobacterium | reverse complement strand
TCACGCGCATGCAACAGAGCGCGCCCTGGTATCTGGTGCCCGCGATCGTGGTGGGCTTCGTCGTGATGTTCACGACGATCTGGTCGGGGGTGAGCGGCCTCCTCGCGCTCACCTCGGGCTGGCGCGCGATGGCCGAGCGCTACGCAGCGCCCGAAGGGCTCCGGGGGGCGGCCCTCGCGTCGGGCCACGCGGTGCGCCTGGGCGTGGCGAGCTACCGCGGCGTGATGAGCTTCGAGGCCACGCCGCAGGGGCTCATCGCGCGCGTGATGCGGCTGTTTCCCTTTCACCCGACGCTGCTCATCCCGTGGGATGCGCTGAGCCTCGCGCGCGTGAGCGGCTTCTTCACGGCGGGCACGATGACGGTGCGCAACGGCGCGACCTTCGCGCTCAACGGCGAGGCCTTCGCGTCGATCGAGGGCGCCCTCCGCGCGCAGGGGTATCAGACCGCCGCGCGCATGTAGATCGTCGCGGCGGAGCGTCAGCCCCCGGCGGCGACCGAGAGGGCGCGCACCACGTCGTCGAGCAGAAAGGGCTTACGCACGAAGGCCGCGCAGGGCACCTCGGGCACGTGGTCGATGCTCGCCGCGCCCGTCATGAGCACGCGGCCCACGTCGGGCCAGCGCACGCTCATCTCGGCGAGAAAGGTGGCCCCCGACTGGCTCGCGCCGAGGCCCTCGTCGATGAGGGCCACGTCGGCGTCGCCGCGCGCGAGCACCTTGCGGGCCGCGCGCACGTCGCCCACGGCGGTGATGCGCGCGCCGCGGAGGGCGAGGGCCACCTCGAGCAGCTCGCGAATGGCGGGCTCGTCGTCGACCACGAGCACGCGCAGGCCCACCGGGAGGCGCGCGTCGCCGGCGGCGAGGCTCAGCACCTGGGCGGGCTCCGACGGGCGCAGCGCGCGGCGCAGCGAGAGGGTGGCCTCGGTGCCGCGGCCGGGCTCCGACTGCACGTCGAGGCGCGCGCTCATGGCCTCGGCCAGCGAGCGCGAGACGGCCATGCCGAGGCCGCGGCCGGTGCCGCGCGGGCCGTCGTGGTCGTCGCGGGCGGTGGTGTAGAAGGGGTCGAAGAGGCGCGCGCGGGTGTCGGCGCTCATGCCCGGGCCGTTGTCGCGCACGGTGACGGCGATCATGGGCTCGTGGGGGACGAGCTGCGCCGAGAGCTCGACGAGGCCGACGCCCGGCGGGCGATGCGCGGCCACCGCGGCGGTGGCGTTGAGCACGAGGTTGACGAGCACCTGCGAGACGCGCGCGGGGTCGCCGCGCACGAGGAGCCCGAGGCCCGGCGCCGCGGGCTGGAGCACGCGCAGCGTGACGCCCTTCGCCTGGCAGCGCGCGTCGAGGAGGTCGCGCACCTCGTCGAGCACGAGCTCGACGTCGAAGGCCGTGTCGCGCACGCGGGTGAGCGAGTCGGGGTCGACGAGGGCGCCCACCATCTCGGAGGCGCGCAGCACGCCGCGCTCGACGATGGGCATCGCGCGGGCCATGAGCTCGGGGTCGTTGCGCTCGCGCGCCAGCGTGGCCCAGCCCAGCACGCTCGCGAGCACGTTCTGGATCTCGTGCACCGCGGCGGCCACCGCGATCTCGTCGTTGCGCGGCGGAGGCACCGTAGAGACAGGCGACGAGGGGCGATCGTAGTCGCCGGACTCAGACGGCTCCTCCCCCAACGGGAGTGAACCCAACGACGTCGGTAGGCGCGCTGCCATACGGGTCGTCGGCATATGACCGAACAATCCAATGAAGGTCAAACACTCTATGGAAGTGTGCGTGTTTTCCTACCTGTGGGATAAACCCGTGCGCGACCGGGTGGGGGCGTGAGGGGTGCGGCGGGGGCTTCGCGCGCGGCGGTTGTGTTAGGGTCCGCGCCCTTCGCCCATGGCCATCGAAGTGACTCCCGCCCGCGTTCGCGCCACGGCAGACCTCGCCCGCCTCGATCTTCGCGACGACGAGGTGGGGCCCTTCGTGGGGCAGCTCCAGAGGATCCTCGACCACATCGCGGCGCTCGACGGCGTCGACACAACGTCCGTCGACCTCTACGCCGCGGAGCGTGTGTGCCCCTTGCACGACGACGTTCCGCGCGAGGGCGTGCGCCGCGAGGAGGCGCTCGCGCAGGCGCCGCGCGCCGACCACGGGGCCTTCGTGGTGCCGCAGTTCGTAGAGGAGTGACCGCCCCGATGTCTTCGCACGACCTGAGCTCCCTCGACGCCGCGGGCGCGACGCGCGCGTTTCGCGCTCGCGGGCTGAGCGCCGTCGAGATCACCCGCGCCGCGCTCGATCGCATCGCGCGCCACGAGCCCTCCATCGGATCGTTTCTGCGCGTCGACGCCGAGGGCGCCCTCGCCGCGGCGACGGCCCTCGACGCGGCCCTCGCCGCGGGCGACCCCCTCGCGAACGGCTCGCTCGCGGGCGTGGTGGTGGCGGTCAAAGACGCCCTCTGCACGCGCGGACTTCGCACCACCTGCGCGAGCAAGATGCTCGAGCACTACGTTCCGCCCTACGACGCGTGGACGGTGGCGCGGCTGCGCGCGGCCGGGGCCATCGTGGTGGGCAAGACCAACATGGACGAGTTCGCCATGGGCAGCTCCACGGAGAACTCGGCCTACCAGCTCACGCGCAACCCGTGGGACCGCGCGCGCACCCCCGGCGGCTCGTCGGGCGGGAGCGCCGCCGCGGTGGCCGCGCGCTTCGCCCACGGCGCGCTCGGCTCCGACACGGGCGGCTCGGTGCGCCAGCCCGCGGCCC
>CAISKJ010000009.1 GCA_903885885.1 uncultured delta proteobacterium | reverse complement strand
CTCGCGGCGCGCGGGCGGCGTGTGCTTGTCGCGGATGCCGCTGAGGCCGCCCGCCTCGCGGTGGCAGGTGGTGCACTGCGACGGGTCGACCATGCCCGGCGGGTGGCGCACGAAGCCCGCGGGCACGGTGCCGTCGCCGATGAAGGTGCGGTCGTGGCAGCTCACGCAGGGCGCCTGCGCGGGGCGCTGCGCGAAGCGCGCGGAGTCGGGCGCGGCGGGCGTCGGGGCGTGGCAGGTCTGGCAGTTGCGAAGGTCTTGCGGGTACTCGACCTCGGAGAAGTCGTAGGAGGTGCCGCGAAAGCCCACGATGCGATAGGGCGTCCCCCCGACCACGCTCGGGAGCGCGGCGCCGCGGTGGATCTTGTGCACCATCACGCCGAACGAGAGGTTGTTGCCCGTGTCGGGGTCGGTGAGCTCCTCGGTGTGGCAGCGCAGGCACACGGGGGCGTCCATGCGGGTGTCGCCGTGGGCCCGCACGCGCGCGTGGCAGCCGTTGCAGCCCGCCGGGTCGATCACGCGCACCGACACGGGCGTTCCGCCGGCGGGCACGAAGTCGTACACGGCGTTCACCACCGAGGCCGGGTCGGCGGCGAAGACGCCAGGGCGCCGCGCCTGCGCGGTGATCGAGAGGGTGCGCGCGGGGTTGTAGGTGGCCGGGAGGGCCGTCGCGAGGCGAAACTGCCACGCGCCGTCGGCGCCGCGCGCGAGGCGGTCGCGCGAGAGCACGCCGCCGCGCATCGCCCAGTCCATGCACGACTGCTGAACGTCGGCGTGCGGCGCGTCGGCGGCGCAGGTCGTGAGCGCGCGGTAGCGCAGCGGCGCACCCGCGGCGTCGAGCACCACCTCGCTCACCATGAAGCCCAGAATGTCGGTGTCATCAGGGGCCACGAGCTGCGAGCGCCCGTCGCGGAGCTCGAAGCGCACCGTCACCGCGCGCTCGGCCGACACCGTGGCGCCGAGCACCGTGAGCGTGAGGCCCGAGGCGGGGAAGCGCCCCGGCTCGCCCGTCGCGCCCGCGTCGCCCGACGGACCCGCCGGGCCCGTCGCCCCCACGTCGCCCGCCGCGCCCATCGGGCCCTGCGCGCCCGCATCACCGGGAGGCCCCGGGATGCCCTGCGCGCCCGTCGCGCCGTCGGCGCCGCAGCCCACGATCGCCAGTGACAGGGCCCCAAACCACCACCGACGAGCGTCGCGCACCATGAACATCTCTCCGCGTGAAGACCGTCGGCGCACACAGCACGCCGCGCGCCACCGGACGCAGCGGGCCGTCTGTACGGGTTCGCACCACGCGCCCTGCGCGATCTTCTGCACCCGGTGCACGCGCGGTGCTTTCGTGCGCGACCGCCGTGCGTGATGCCCTCGGGGCCCTGCCAGAAACGGCCCGCGCCGCGCACGGTACGTGCGGTGCAACGCGGTCGCGTCGGACGCCCAACCGGTGATGCACCGCTATCAAAAACACCTTCGCCTCGCGCTCGGCGCGCTGATCCTCACCGCGTGTGAGGGCCCCGTCGGGCCTCCCGGCGCACCCGGCGAGCGCGGCCCCGCGGGCCCTCCGGGGGCGGGCATCGACGCGTCACCGGTGAGCGACGTGACGCTCCCCACCGACGCGGCGACCGACGCGCTCACACCGCCCGACGGGAGCTTCGAAGCGGGCGTCGCGGCCGACCCGCGGCTCGTCTGCCAGAGCTGTCACCCGGGCCTCGACGTGTCGGCGCTCAACCTCGTCGGCATTCATGACCCGTCGTCGCGGCGGTACATGAACAACTGCCTCCACTGTCACCTCGACATCTTGAACCGCACGACCCGCGACCCGCGCTACCCCGAGATTCACCGGCGCATGCTGCCGTACACGGGCACCTTCCGCGCGAGCGTGCGCAACGAAGACTGCGCCTTCTGCCACCGCGCCGTGGAGTTCGGAGGCAACCACTCGGGGGCCAACCTGCGCCGCCAGGTCGCCGTGAGCGCCTGCGCCGGCTGCCACAGCAACGGACGTTGGGACTACTACCTCCCATGAGCACCCTCGATCGACGCGTGTTCCTGAAGGTGCTGGGCGCCGTCGGAGCCGCCGCGGCCGCGACGCCGCTGGCCTTCGAAGCCCGCGAGGCCCTCGCCGACCCCGACCCCCCCGACAGCGACGCCGCCACGGTGTACCTCCACTCCACGTGCCGCCTGTGCGCGTCGCACTGCGGCATCAAGGCGAAGGTCGTGGGCGGCACCCTCGTGAAGATCGAGGGCAACCCCTACCACCCCGCCAACCGCGGCGAGCGCGAGCGCGTGGCCTTCGCCATGGCCCCCGACGCCACGCGCGGCGCCTTCGGGCGACTGTGCGCGCGCGGCCAGGCGGGCGTTCACCACGTGTACGACCCGCAGCGCGTGCAACACCCCATGCGCCGCGTCGGCGCGCGCGGCGCCGGCCGCTGGGAGAGCGTCTCCTGGGAGCAGTGCTTCCGCGAGATCGGTGCGCGCATCAACGCGCTGGTGCCCCTCTCCACCCGCGTTACGCGCGACCTCGACGCGGCCTCCGTCGACCTCGGCAAGGCCGCCAACCAGGTCGTGTACGCGCCCGGGTCATCGATCGACGTCGCCCTCGCCGAGCGCATCTTTCGCCGCGGGTACGGCACCGCCAACTGGGGCCTCGACGACGCCTCCCTCGACCACGGCAACGCCCGCGCGATCACCGCCCTCGCCACGCGCGACCACGTCGCCGACGCGCCCGGCGTGAGCGCGCTCAGCCCCGACATCGAGCGCGCCGCCCTCGTGATGCTCTTCGGCGCCGACCCCGGGGGCGCCGTGGGCACCGTCCGCGACCTCGCCGACCTGCGCGACCCGCGCCGCGCGGGCGGGGCCGGGCGGCTCATCGTCGTCGACCCGCGCTTCTCCAACACGGCCGCGCGCGCCGACGTGTGGGTGCCCGCTCGCCACGACGGCTACGGCGCCCTCGCGCTCGGCAACGCGCGCGTGCTGCTCGACAACGATCGCTTCGAAAGCGCGTACCTCCGCAACGCCAACCGCGCCGCGGCCACGGCGGCCTCCGAGGCCACGTGGTCCGACGCGACCTGGCTCGTCGTGGTCGAGGCGGGGCACCCCGCCGAGGGCGCCTGGCTCACCCCCGACCTCGCGGGCATCGCGAGCCCCGCCGACCCGCGCAGCCCCGTGTGCGTGCGCGAGAGCGACGGCGCCGTCGTCGAGGCCGGGCCCACCGCCGCCGTCATCGGACGCCTCCTCCCCACCGACGCGGCGAGCGACACGATCACCGTCAACGGGATCCGCTGCCAGAGCGCCTTCGGGCGCTACCGCGCCTCGGTGTTCGAACGCACCCTCGACGCCTACGCGCGCCTCGCGGGCGTCGACGCCGACACCCTCAACCGCCTCGCCGCGGAGTTCGTCACCGGCGGCCGCCACGCCGTCGCGTGGTGCGACCGCGGCGCCCTCCGCAGCACCGTCGGCACGTACACGCAGCTCGCGGTGCTCTCGCTCAACTGGCTCGTCGGCAACGTCGACCGCGCGGGCGGACTCTCCCGCGGCGGCGGCGCCTGGAGCGACCTCGTCAGCACCGGCGGCATCGACGTCACCGCCGTGACCGGCGCCGTCACCGCGGTGGGCCCGCGCATCGACCGCGCGGGCGCCGACTACGGCACCACGCGCTCGTACCACCGGGGGTACCCCGCGCCGCGCCCGTGGCTCCCCTTCGCCACCGCGGGCAGCTGGCAGGAGCTCATCCCGAGCATCGAGCAGGCGTACCCCTACGCGGTCAAGGCGCTCATCATTTCGGGCGACGCGTGGTCCTACGAGGTGCCCCGGCGGCCGCGCCACGTGGGAGCGCGTCGCGCGCGACGAGACGGCCCTTCCGCTCATCGTGTCGATCAGCCCGGTGCTCGACGAGGTGTCGTCGTGGGCCGACTACGTGCTCCCCGAGGCGACCTGGCTCGAGAGCTGGGGCCTCCCCGCTGCGACGGGCACCGCCGTGCGCGCGACGCCCGCGCAGCAGCCCGTGGTGGGCGCCTACGACGGCGCGCCCATCGGCGCGTCGTCGACGTGGCGCTTCAACCCCGAGGGCCGCAACGACTACACGGGCGCCGTGCCCGACGCGCGCCAGCACGCCGACATTCTCCTCGGCATCGCGCGGGCGATCTCTCCCACGCTCCCGGGCATCGGCGCCGGCGCCCTCGGCACGCGCTCCCTCGACCGCGCGTGGGACCTCTACCGCGCGCGCTTCGAAAACGTCGCGCGCAACGTGGGCTCCGCGCTCACGGGCTCGGCCATCACCGTGGGCGACGTGCTCGCGCGCGGCGGCGCCTTCGCGCCCGTCAACAGCGCCCTCGACGCGCGCACCCCCGCGCTCCTCGCCAACCGCCACGGCGGTGTGGTGCACTTCTACCTCGCGCAGCTCGCGGCCGCGACCGACTCCATCATCGGGCAGCGCCTCCGCGGTGTGGCCCACTACGTCGCCCCGCACCACCTCAACGGCGCGCCCACGCGCGACGAGGGATACCCCCTGCAGCTCGTCACGCACACGCCCGCGTGGCACGGCACCTCCGCGGCGAGCGCGAGCCCGTGGCTCACGGCCATCGACCCCCGCGGCGTGGTCGAGCTGTCGGGCACCGACGCGCGCGCCATCGACGTCGAGACGGGCGACCGCGTGCGCGTGCTCTCGGCGTCGAACCCCGCGGGTGTGATCGGCGTCGCGAAGGTCGTCGAGGGGCTGCGCCCCGGCGTCGTGGCCCTCGCGCAGGGCTACGGTCGTTGGGAGAACGGCGCGCGCCCGCACCGCGTCGACGGCGCGCTCACGGGCAGCGACGCCACGCGCGGCCTCGGCGCTGCGCCCAACCCGGTGATGCGCCTCGACGCCGTCACCCGCAACGCGTCGCTGCAAGACCCCGTCGGCGGCGGCTGCGCCTTTCACGACACCTGGGTGCGCGTCGAACCCGTGGTCGCACGGTAGAAAGTCAGGCCCCGCGATGCCCCAGTTCGGATGGATCGTCGACACGCGCCGCTGCGACGGCTGCCACGCCTGCGAGGTCGCGTGCCGCGCAGAGATGAACACCGCGCCCACCGCCTCGCCGCTGGTGATCCGCAACGGTCGCCCCGTCGAGGTCAACTACCGCGCGGTGCTCACCATCGACGCCGGCGCGTACCCCGCGCCCACGCGCACGCACGTGACCATGGCGTGCAACCACTGCGTCAACCCCGCGTGCCTCGCGGCGTGCCCCGTGCGGGCCATCACCAAGAACGCCGCCGACGGCCTCGTGCGCATCGACGCCGCGCTCTGCAACGGCTGCCGCTACTGCGAGTGGGCGTGCCCCTACGGCGCCATTCGCTTCAACGAGGCCACCGCGCGCGTCGAGGCGTGTACGGGCTGCGCGCACCGCCTCGCGCAGGGCCTCGACCCCGCGTGCGTGAGCACCTGCCCCACCAACGCGCTGCAGTTTACGCGCGACTTCACAGGCGACAACGGAACGCCCCCCGCGGGCTTCGCCGACCCGTCGCTCACGCATCCCGCGGTACGCTTCCTCCCGCCGTGAGCGACGAAGCGTTCTCTCTCCACCGCGACCTCCTGCGCATCACGTCGGCGCTCCTCCTCGCTCCGCCCACACCCGCGCTCGTCGAGGTCCTCACCGACCCCGAGCTGCGCGCCGTCGTCGACGCCACGGTGGGCCCTGGTGCGCTCCCCACGCTCGACGGAGTGACCTTCTCCGATGGGCTTCGCGACGAGTTCTTCGCGCTCCTCGCCGTGCCGGGAGCGCGCTACGTGGCGCCCTTCGAATCGGTGTGGTGCGACACCCGCGAGGTCGACGGAGTGCGCGTCGCGGGGCTCCTCCACGGGCCAAGCGCGGGGAGCGTCGCACGGGTGTATGCGTGCCACGGGTACGCGCTCACGCTCCGCGAGCAGCCCGACCACCTGGGCTGCGAGCTCGCCTTCCTCGCGACGCTCGCGGAGCGTGCGGCGGCTGCGGAGTTCGCGAGGGAGCATCCCGGCCGCTTCGTCGCGCGCGTGGCCGAGCGCGTGGGGAGCGACCGCGAGGCGCGGTTCTACCCCGCGGTGCTTTCGCTCGCGGCTGCGCTGGTGGCGCGCGTGGGTGGGTAGGCGTCGGGAAGCGTTACGGCGTCGCGGGGGAGCGGCCCCCGGACGCCCCGGACGCCCCGGCGCCGCGCTTCTTACGCCGTTGTCCGACCGGTCGGACAAACCGTGATCTTCGAAGAATCAAGGTGTTTGCTGAGGGGGCACCCCCCGACAGGGTAGACGCGTTGTGAGCGCCTCGGGCCCGCTCGCTCGACCGTCGGCGCCTCGTCGACCGGGCGGTGACCCGGGGTGGGGCACCGTGCGCCGAAGGAGAGCGGCGCGACGAGGAGAGAAGCGTCGCTCAGTCCGAGAGTAGACCTCGCACCTGATCCTCCCAGAGCTTGACCCG
>CAISKJ010000008.1 GCA_903885885.1 uncultured delta proteobacterium | reverse complement strand
GCCTCGGTCTCGGGGATGCGCAGGGTGGCGCGCAGATCGCCGATGAGGGCCTTCTCTTCGGTGCTCTGCTCGCCGTCGATGTAGGTGAGCACCACGGCGTGGTTGAGCAGCGTGCGGCGGTCGTCGGCCGACAGCTCGGTGATGGGAATGTCTCCGAGCGTGCGCGGCGTGCTGGCGAACGCGCGAACCTGCTCGGCCTCGCTGTCGCTCGCGCCGAAGGCGTTGATGAGCGCCTCGATGTGCTCCCGCTCTTCGCCCGCGATACGCCCATCGACCCAGGCCACCACCACGAGAGACTTGAGAATGGCCATGTCTTCTTCGTGCATCGGAAACTCCCCTGCGAGATACGGTTTGAGAACGGCGCGCGAGTCTAGTCGAAGGCGCGGCGCCGCCGAAAGCTCTATCCGTTGCGCCACACCGCGTGGCCGACGAAGAAGGGCCCCATGTGCTCCATGAACTCCGCGGTCTGCCGGGTCTTTCGCATCGACTGAACCACGTGCGAGAGCGGGTACAGCTCGCGCCCGATGATGCCGATCACGAACTCGTTGTCGTTGGCGTCGAGGCCGTGGCACGCGAGGCGGATGTCGTGGGCGAGGTCGACGGAGCCGTACCGGTGCCCGATGGTGCCGTGCTCGCGCAGAATGGCGCCCTGCTCGCGGGGCTCGAGGCGGTTGAAGGCCCCTTTGCGGCGCAGCGGGTACCACACGGCCCAGTTCCACGCGTCGTTGAGCACGGTTTTAATGGGGCGATCGACGAGCCAGAAGTTGAGGTCGCTCTCGAAGCCCGAGCTGTACGTGCGCGCCAGCATGGTGAACTCGGGCCGCAGCGTGAGGCCCTCGCGCGCCAGGTGGGGGCGCACCGCGCGCACGAAATGGGCAGGGTCTTCCGACCAGGTGAGCACCGCGATGCCGCGGGGGTTGTTGGCGTCTTCGTAGATCACCGACGGAACGCCCGCGTCGCGCAGCGAGGCGCCCACGGCCGAGACCATCGCCGCCGGGTCGCCCGCGCACTCGAACACCAGGAGCTGCATGAACAGCCTGCGGTCGCTGAACTGCGGCTCACCGTTGAGGGGCGCGCCGCGCTCGCGCACGTCGAGGGGGGCTTCGGGCTCGTGGCCGTGCGCAGGCTTCGCAGGGGTTTCGCTCATGGCCCGCGGAGTAACGCCGCAGCGGCCCCCTCGTCAATCGGCGATCACGCGCCGCTCAGGTCGTGCTTTCGAATGAGCCGCCGCACGTGCGCGCGGTCGAGGCCCGCGGCCTCGGCGACGGCGTCGAGGTCGCCCCCGTGCCGCGCCAGAAGGCCTGCGAGGTAGGCGCGCTCGAAGCGGTCGACGCAGCGGGCGCGCTCGGCGTCGAAGGGCGCGTCGAGGTCGAGGGAGGCCTCGCCGTCGGGGGCGTCGGCGGCGGGCGTCGGCGCGGCCACGGCGCGCTCGACGTAGGCGCGCAGCTCGCGCAGGTTGCCGGGCCACGGGCGCGCGAGGAGCTCGCGCACGCGCTCGGCGGTGAGCGACCCCTCGGCCCCGCGCGGCAGAAAGTGCTGCGCCAGGAGGGGGATGTCCTCGGTGCGCTCGCGCAGGGGGCTCAAGGTGATGGGGGCCGCCGCGAGGCGGGCGTAGAGGTCTTCGCGGAAGGCGCCGGCGTTGACCATCGCGCGCAGGTCGCGGTGCGTGGCGGCCACGAGGCGGGCGTCGAGGGTGCGCGCGTCGAGGGCGCGCAGGAGCCGCGACTGCAGCGCGGGCGACAGCTCGCTCACCGCGTCGAG
>CAISKJ010000007.1 GCA_903885885.1 uncultured delta proteobacterium | reverse complement strand
GGGTGGGTGGCGCTCACCGACGACGACGGGCTCCGCTGGCGCACGGTGCGCCTGCCCGTCACCACCGACCGCGGCCTCGTCGACCTCGCCGCCGACGGCGCGGCGCGCGTGCTGCTCTGGGAGAGCGACTGCAACTACGACGACGTGCAGGTGTACCGCCTCGACGCCCTCGCGCGGCGCCTCGACGCCCATCCGACGCGCCTCGCCGACCTCCCCACGGAGGCGCGCTTCGACCGCGACGGGTGGATCCACGCCACCGTGACGCGGCCCTGCTACGAGAGCGAGGCGCGCTGCCCGGAGCGCCGCGACGACTACGACCGCACCGTGCACCGCCGCCGCATCACCGAGGCCCAACGCGCCGCGAGCGCGCCGTGGTTCTACGTCGTCGGCGGGCACCTGCGCCATCGCACCGCGCGCGAGTGAGCGCTTGCAACGCGGGGCGCCGGTGGCAATCATCGCGGCCCTCCATCATGCACCCTACGAATACGCGCCGGTGGCGATCATGAGCGAGGTGGTGATCACGCGCGAGCTCGCGGCGCCGCCCGCCGCGGTGTGGCCGCACATCACCGACCCCGCGAAGATGAACGCGTGGTCCCTCGCGAAGATCACCCTCGACGACCCCGGTGAGGGCTCCCTCGGCGGGGCCGTGGGCGCGCTGCGCTCGGTCACCATCGACAGCGGCCCCGTGCGCTCGGTGCTGCGCGAGGTGGTCGAGCACGCCGAGGCGCCGTCGCGCTTCGTGTACCGCGTCATCGAGGGCGTCCCGCTGCGCCACCACCGCGGCGAGATCACCCTCGACGCCACCGCGCGCGGGTCGCGCCTCACGTGGCGCGTCGCGATGGAGTTTCCGCTCCCCGGGCTCTCCCTCGCGATGCGCGCGATGGTGCTCCCGCAGCTCGAAGCGAGCGTCGATCGCCTCGCCGACCTCGCGGCGCGCGGGCTCCCCGACGCGGCCGCGCAGCCCGACGCCACCGAGCCCGACGTGCTCGACGAGGGCGCCGTCGCGGGCCTCCTCCGCGAGGCCGAGGCCATCCTCGACGCGCAGCGCGCGCTCTCGCAGCGCCTCGAGGCCGCGAGCGACCCGCGGCACTGGTTCGCGCGCGTGTATGCGTTCGTCACCGCGTGTCAGCTCGACGCCGCGCGCGCGCGCGCCGTCACGCACCGCGCGTGGGTGCTGCGGCTCATCCCCGTGTTTCATCGGTACTACGCCGACAACCTGCGGCGCTTCGTGGGCGAGCTCCCGGGCGTCGCCGAGCCCCACTGGGAGATGGCCCTCCGGCGCATGGCGCCGCGCGGCCGCGAGGCCTTCCTCACGACGCTCCGAGAGGGCTTCCGCGACGCGATCCGCGCGCACATCGAGGGCGACCTGCCGCGCGCGCTCGCCGAGGTGCACCAGCGCCACTACGCGGGCCGCTGCGAGCTCGTGCGCTTCCGCGCCGACTACCTGCTCATGACGCCCCTCTTCCGCGAGGCGTCGGAGCGCTTCCTCGACACGCTGCCGCCGCGCTACGTGCCCCTCTCGATGCGCCTCGCGCGCCGCTGGGCGCCGCCCGAGAGCGTCGACGTGCTCACGGCCCGCACCTTCTACGACTACCTCACCACGCGCCGCGAGGCCTTCGCCCGCGCGATGGCCCTCGTCGGCGAGCGGTGACGTCTCAGAAGAAGCGGCGCTTGTTGTAGTTGCCCTCGTCGGGCCACGCGGGCCAGCTCACCACCCAGCCCGACTTGCTGGGGGCCTCTTTGTTCTTCTTGGGATCCGGCGGCTTGCGCGTGATCTTCACGTCGTAAAAGGTCTTGAACTCCAGCTTGGCGCCCGAGAAGTAGAGCTTGCCGCCGAAGAAGGGCCCCTCCTTGTCGATGCCGATCTGGCCGCCGCCGGCGAAGCCCGCGCTGCCCTGCAGCGACACGCCCGCGGTCACCTGAACGACCCACGCCTTGCCCTCGACCTGCGCGGTGCCGCCGAAGGTGAAGCCGATCTTGCCCTCGACGGTGATGCTCCCCTCGGCGGCGCGGCCGCCGCGAATCTGGAGCGCGCCCTTCGCCCCGATGCCGCCGCTCACACCGAGCGTGAGGGCGAACACCACCTTGCCCTCGATGCCGAGGAACGACCCACCCTCCGCGGCCCTGCGCTTGATCTTGATGAGAAAGTCGGCGATGGCGGGTGCGCACACGATCCCGAGGCCCGCGCCGCCTTTGCCCGCGGCGTTGATGAGCAGCTCGAGGAGGTCGACCTCGGCGCTCGCACCGAGGAGCGGATCGGCGGCCACCTCGAGGTCGACGTCGCGGCGCACATCGGGGCCGTCGGGGTTCTCCGCGAGCGAGCTCTGGTACTTGAAGCCCAGTCCGATCTGCGGAAACGTCACCTTCACGTTGCCGGCGTAGTAGGCGATCTTGCGAAACCAGCTCGCCGTGAGCTTCAAGAACTTCATCCACGCCGACGACTCGACGTAGGTGGTCTTGAACTCCTTGCCGAAGTTCTGCTCGTCGCCGTCGTACTTGTAGGTGGCCTTGATCTCGAACGAGAGGGGATAGCCGCCCGAGTTGTCGATCTCGCGAGCGCCCCCGCGGCCGAACTTCGACGTGCGCGACCGTTCGAAGCCCGCGCTCATCCCCAGCTCGATGGACCACGTGAGGTCGGGGAACACGCGCACCATGGCCTGCGCGGGGCCGTTGGTGGTGCAGGCGTCGACGTCGACGTAGTAGACGTCCTTCGTCTGGTAGCTGGGCCAGATGTACTTGTAGAGAATCTTCACCTTGCCCAAGACGCCGAGGGCCTTGGGGAGCACGAGGCTGCTCTTCACGTCGAACTTGAGCTGCTGCGCGCCCGTGACGATCTCCGCGCCGTTGAAGGGCGGCTTCACCACGATGTGCCGCGCCGCGTGCTTCTTGTTGTCGTTGCAGAGGGGCTTGGCGAGCACGCTCTTGACCAGAATGGTCTCTTTGGTCTTGGCGTTGCCCGCGATCACGTCGAGGCCGCGCTTCTTCGGGTCGGTGCTCGGCAGGCGGACCTTGTATTTGCGCTTCGCCGGGTTGTGCTCGCACGCCACCTCGGCGCTCTTGAGCTCGCACTGCTGCTTCACCGCCTGACAGGGCAGGCACGGCGTCGCGGGCGCCGCCTTGGGCACCTGCGGCTGGTTGCGCTTCTTCGCGTCGGCGTAGATCGACCGCCACTCGGCGAGCGCGTCGCGGTCCGCCGGGTCGTTCGGGTTGATGAGCCGCCCGCCGCGCTCGGGGTGACGGCGCAAAAACTCGCGGTTGGCCTCGCGCACCTCGGGGGGCGTAGACTTCTTCCTGGGGCCCGACGAGGCAGGTTGCGCGCTGGTGGCCATCGGTGGTGCGCGATGTTCGCCCCATCTCCGTGACCCGTCTAGCCCCGTCTGCGCATACACTCCGCGGCCCTATGGCACAGGTACGCGAACTGTCCGACGCGCTGTGGAGCGGCGCGCTCACCACCGCCGAGTCGCACCCCTTCACGGCCTTCGCGGGCCTCGAGGAGTATCGACCGGGCCTCGCCTTCGTGTCGAGCTTCGCCAACGTGGTGGCCGCGCGCACCGACGCGGGCCTCGTGCTCGTCGACACGGGCAGCTTCTTCACGGGCGAAATGATTCGCATGCAGCTCCGCGCGTGGACGCCCGACGCGGTGCACACCGCGG
>CAISKJ010000006.1 GCA_903885885.1 uncultured delta proteobacterium | reverse complement strand
GGGGGCGCGCGGCGTCGGTGCTGCGCGCGGCGCGGGGTCGGGCCTCGACGCGTGCGCGGCGGCGCGCTCGGCGCGTTCGCGGGCCCTCCGCTCGCTCGCCGTCTCGACGTGTTGCACCTGCACCGCGGGCGCGACGGGCGGCGCGACGACCGCCGGCGCGACCTCGGGCTGCTGCGCGGGCGCAGGGGGCACCACCGCGGCGGGCGGAGCCTCAGGCGTGGGCGGCGGAGCCTCGGGCGTCGGGGCCGCAGCGGGCGCCTCGGGCGTGGGCGCGGGCGCCTCGGGCTGCGCGGGCGCCTCGGGCTGCGCGGGAACGGCCGCCTCGGGTGCGGCGGCGAGGGGTTGCGGCGTGGTCTGCGCGGCGGCGGGGGGGTGCGTGTCCGACGCGCTGGGGTTCATCTTGTTGACGAAGAGCACCACGGCGAGGCCGAGCGCGAGGCCGCCGCCCACGATGGCGCCGATGAGGCCCACCGCGGGGCGACGCTGGGCGGCCAGCTTCTCGTCCATCGCGGCTTTTTGAATGACCACGGTGCTGTCGCCGCGGCGCGCGACGCGAAACTCGACGACGCCGAGCTGCACCATGTCACCGGGCCCGAGCTGGCCCTTCTTGCACTTCTCACCGTTGATCTGAACGCCGTTGGAGCTCCCCATGTCTTCGATCATCAGCTTGTCGTCTTCGAGGAACACCTTGGCGTGCTCTCGGGAGATCGAGCTGAAGGGGAGCGCGACGTCGGCCGCCTCGGAGCGGCCCATCACGACGGGGAGGCGGTCGAGCATCACCGGGGCCGGCACGCCCGCGGGCGCGAGGAACACCAGGCGCAGCCCGCGGATGTGCTCGGGCACCGGCTGCGACGACGCGTCGGTGGCGGGCCGCGCCATCGCGAGCGGGTCGTTGTGCGACGCGAGCGGCGGCGCCGCGTTGGGCGCAGGCGCGGGCGCCGACAAGAGCGGCACGATGGGCTCCGACGGCGGCGACGGCGCCGGCGGCGTGGGCGTGGGCTGCGCGCCGGGCTCATCGACGATCTGCAGGGTGTAGTCGCCGATGCGAATCTCGTCGCCGTGCCGGATGGGCCGGGCCTCGACGAGGCGCGTGTTGTTGACCACGATGCCGTTGTAGCTCGCGAGGTCTTCGAGCATGTAGTCGTTGGTGCGCTTGACGATGCGCGCGTGCCGCCGCGACACGTTGCGCTCCGTCAGCCGGATCGTGTTGCCCTCCTTGCGACCGATGGTGATCTCGTCCCGCACGAGCGGTACGACCGTCTTCTTGCCCTCGTCATCCGCGATCACGAGCTTCAGCATCGGTCCTTCAACCCCTGCGCGCCTTGCATGCTTTGGGAGCGGCCAGACAGTTCGTAGAGCCCCAAAAAACACCGGGGCGCAGACATGTCGGCGCGAGTCTATCCGGTGCGTCCAGCGTGTCAACGCAATGATCCTGCGGGGGCGCTGTGCGGGCGCCGTGGTACTCACCGTCGCACCATGGAGATCGAATTTGTAGGCGCGGCGCAGACGGTCACCGGGTCGATGCACCTGGTCCGCACGCCGCACGCGACGGTGCTCCTCGACTGCGGGCTCTATCAGGGAAGGCGCCGCGAGTCCTTCGAGCGCAACCGGCACCTCCCGCTCCCCGTCGACGAGATCGACGTGGTGGTGCTCTCGCACGCGCACATCGACCACTCGGGCGCGCTCCCCCTGCTCGTGAAGCAGGGCTACGACGGCCCCATCTACGCCACGCACGCCACCCGCGACCTCTGCGCGGCCATGCTCCGCGACGCGGCCTACATTCAAGAGGCCGACGCGCGGCACCTGAACAAGCAGATCGCCCGCGGCGACCTCGAGAGCGACCCCGTCGAGGCCCTCTACACCGAGGCCGACGCCCTCGCCGCCATCGACCGCTTCGTGTCCATTCCGTACCGCCGCGCGATGCACGTCGCGCCGGGCGTGACGGTGACCTTCTACGACGCCGGCCACGTGCTCGGGAGCGCCATCACGGCCCTCGACGTCGAGGAGAACGGCGCCACGCGGAGGGTCGTGTTTACCGGCGACCTCGGGCGCAACAACATGCCCATTCTGCGCGACCCCGAGGTGGTCTCGGGGGCCGAGATGCTCATCTCCGAGAGCACCTACGGCGACCGCCTCCACGACCCCATCGAGAAGATGGACGAAGACCTGGCCGCGGTGATCCGTCGCACGTACGCGCGCGGCGGCAAGGTGATCATTCCGGCCTTCGCCCTCGAGCGCGCGCAGGAGATCGTCTTCGCCCTCAAGCAGCTGCGCGCCGACGGGCACATCCCGCGGGTGCCGGTGTTCATCGACTCGCCCCTCACGGCGAAGATCACCGAGATCTTCAAGATGCACCCCGAGTGCTTCGACGCCGAGGCGCGCGCCCTCATGCGCGGCCACGACTCGCCCTTCGACTTCGACGGCCTGCGCTACGTCGAAGACGTCGAGGAGAGCAAGCGCCTCTCGTCGAACGACCAGCCCGCGGTGGTCATCGCCGCGAGCGGAATGTGCGAGGCGGGGCGCGTGCTCCACCACCTGCGCGCGGGCATCGAAGACGCGAAGAACACCGTGCTCATCGTGGGCTTTCAAGCGCAGCACACGCTCGGGCGCAGGCTCGTCGAGCGCCGCGCGCGCGTGAAGGTCTTCGGCGTCGAGCGCGACCGCCGCGCCGAGGTCGTGGTGCTCAACGGCTTCAGCGCCCACGCCGACCAGCGCGACCTCGTCAATTTCGCCAACGCGTGCCGCGAGCGCGGGCCCCTGCGCAAGGTGGCCCTCGTGCACGGCGAGCCGCAGAGCCTCCGCGCGCTGCGCGAGCTCATGGTCGACAAGCACGGCTACCCCGACGTGACCGCCCCGACGCCGGGCCAGAAGATCACCCTCTGACCGCCGCAGGCACGCGCCCGCGCACCTAGAGCAGAAAGCCCTTCAAGAAGAAGTTGGCCACGGAGAAGTAGATCACCAGGCCCGTCACGTCGACGAGGGTGGCCACGAAGGGCGCCGACGCGGTGGCCGGGTCGAGCTTCACGCGGCGCAGCGCGAAGGGGAGCATCGAGCCCACCACGCTGCCGAAGAGCACCACGCCGATGAGGCTCCCCGCCACGGTGAGCGCCACGCGGGTGTAGTAGGGCCCGTAGGTGGTCGCCGCCGTGGGCCAGAACTGAATGCGCATGAAGCCGATGACGCCCAGAATGAGCCCGAGCGCGAGGCCCGAGCGCAGCTCGCGCACGAAGACGCGCCACCAGTCGGCGAGCTCGACCTCGCGCAGCGCCAGGGCGCGAATGATGAGCGACGTGGCCTGCGAGCCCGAGTTGCCGCCCGACGAAATGATGAGCGGGACGAAGAGCGCCAGCACCACCGCGCGCTCGATCTCGTGCTCGTAGTGGGTCATCGCCGTGGCCGTGAGCATCTCGCCGACGAGCAGCACGGCGAGCCAGCCCGCGCGCTTCTTCACCATCGTGCCGAAGGAGGTGTCGAGGTAGGGCGCGTCGAGGGCCTCGGTGCCGCCGAGCTTCTGGATGTCTTCGGTGGCCTCTTCGGCCTGCACGTCGAGCACGTCGTCGACGGTGATGATGCCCACCAGGTGGCCCGCCCCGTCGGTGACGGGCAACGCCACGCGGTCGTACTTCTCGAAGGCCGCCACCACGTCTTCGCGCAGCGCCGTCGCGGGGATCGCCACGAGCTGCGCGTCTTCGATGGAGTCGACGCGCGCCGTCGGCGCGGCCAGCACCAGCGTGGCGAGGCGCACCTCGCCGAGGAGCTTGGCCCGCGCGTCGGTGATGTACACCACGTTGATGGTCTCGCTCTTGCGCGCGTGCTCGCGAATGTACGTGAGCGCCTCGGCCACCGTCATGTCGGGGCGGATGGCCACGTACTCGGGCGTCATCGAGCGGCCCGCGGAGCGCTCGGGGTAGCCCAGGAGCTGGTTGGCGATCTGCCGCTGCGGCGGCGAGAGCGTGTGCACGAGGCGGCGGGTCACCTCGGCGGGCAGCTCTTCGAGCAGGCGCGTGCGATCGTCGGGCGCCATCTCGTCGAGAATGTCGACGAGCTGCTTGTCGGCGAGCGTCTCGACCAGCGCGGCTTGAAGCTCTACCGAGAGGTGCTCGAAGGCGTCGGTGGCCTCGGCGCGCGGCAGGATGCGAAACATCAGCGCGCTGTCTTGCGGCGACAGGAGCTCGAGGATCTCAGCGAGGTCGGGCGGGTCGAGCTCGACGAGGAGCTCGCGCAGCGTGTTCCAGTCCTTCGCTCGGATCAGCTCTTCGTAGTCGGGCTTGAGGAGCTGGCTGAGCATCGCTTCGCCTCCGAAGGGGTGCGCGAAGGTGCCCCACGCGACGCGACGCGTCTAGCGCAGAACCATAGGCTACGACTTCTTTCGCCCGAAGAACGCGCGCACCGGGTCGGGGAGGCGCGACATCACCTCGTTCTTGGCGATGGCCGTGTACGAGCGGGCCATCTGCTTCGCGACGGCGGCCTTGGCGCCGAGGCTCTCGGTGCCCGGGCCCTCGAGCCCGAGGGCGCCGTGCTCGAACTGCTCCTTCGTCTTGCGCCGCTGGAGCTTGCCGCTCGACGTCTTGGGGATGGTGCCCGCGGGGATGAGCGCCACCTTCCACGGCCGCAGCCCGATCTCGGTCTGCACCACGTCGTTGATGGCCTTCTCGATGCGCGTGAGCACCTCGTCGGCGGGCTTCTCTTTGCCCGCCCACTCGGCCACCACCACGAGCTGCTCCGACGACTCGCTCTCGGGCTGACACGCGAAGGCCACCACGGCCCCCTTGCGCACGCCTTCGACCTCTTGCACCTGCCACTCGATGTCTTGCGGGTAGTAGTTGCGGCCGTGAATGATGATCATGTCCTTGACGCGTCCGCAGACGAACACGTCGCCGTCGACCATGTACCCGAGGTCGCCGGAGTGCAGCCACTCGCCCTTGTACGAGCCCGCCGTGGCCTCGGGGTTGTTGTAGTACCCGGGCGTCACGCTGGGGCCCTTGAAGCACAGCTCGCCGATGACGCGGTCGGCCACCACGTTGCCCTCGGGGTCGCGCACCGACAGCGCGTGACCGGGGAGCGCCGGCCCGCAGTTGACGATCTCGACGCGACGGGAGTCCTCGTCGTCGCTGCTACCTTCGACCCACGGCCGCGCCTCGCCGTCGCGCAGCGCGGCCGCGTCGACCGCGTCGGTGCGCAGCGCGCCGCCCTGCGAGTGCGCGAAGGCCATCGCGAGGGTCGCCTCGGCCATGCCGTAGCACGGCAGCAGCGCCTTCACGGAGATGCCCGCGGGCGCGAGGCGATCGACGAAGCCCCGCAGCGTGCCGGGCTGAATGGGCTCGGCGCCGCAGCCGAGCACGCGCATGCGCGAGAGGTCCCACGCGGCGATCTCGCTCTCCTTGGCGCGGCGCGCGGCGAGGGCGTACGCGAAGTTGGGCGCGAAGGTGATGGTGGCCTTGTGCTTGTGCAGCATCTCGAGCCAGTAGGGCGGGCGCTTCACGAACTCGAGCGTCGGCAGAAAGGTGATCGGCACGTTCTTGAAGAGCGGCGAGATCACGAAGCCGATGAGCCCCATGTCGTGATAGAGCGGCAGCCACGAGACGCCGCGGTCGGTGTCGGGGTTGGTGCCGAGGCCGCCGTTCATGATCACGAAGGCGTTGGCGGCGAGGTTGCCGTGCGTCACGCACACGCCCTTCGGGGCCGACGTGCTGCCCGACGTGTACTGCAGGAAGCACAGGTCGCTCGCCGCGATGGCGGGCTCGGTGCCCGCGCGCGGCGCGGCGAGGTCGAGGCTCTCGACGAGCGCGAGCTTCTCGACGGCGCCGGACTCGAGCGCCGACCCGAGAATGGGCCGCACGACCTTCGACACGAGCAGCACCTTCGCGCCCGACGAGGTCACGATGTGCTCGACGTTCTTCACGTAGCTGTCGACCTTGCCCAGCGCGAGCGGCGGGTACATGGGCACCGGCACGAGGCCGCCGATCACCGCGCCCAGAAAGGTGAGCACGAAGTCTTCGGCGCCGGGCACCACGAGCGCCACGCGGTCGCCCTTGCGCAGGCCGAGGGCGTACAGGGCCGCGGCGCGCGCCCGCACCGCGTCGAGCATCTCGGCGTAGGTGTACGAGCGGTCCGCCTCGCGGGGGTCGGCGAAGGTGAAGCAGTTGTGCGTCGGCCGACGCTCCGCGGCGTCGCGGATCGCGTCGGCAACAGTCTCAGACCATTCAGATCGGCTCATGGCGGCGCGGAAGCTAGTCGAGGATCACAGCCCTTGTCATGTGCCACGGAGCCTTCGCGGGTGCGTGCGCCCGGTGGCGCCGCCGTTGACCGCGCGGCGCAGCGTCTCCATGATGCGCCGCCCCGCGATGCCTGCGCGCCCGCCATGGTTCGACTCGCTCACGCTGCGCGCCGTCGCGACCCTCACGCGGGTGCCCGTCGACCGCCTCGTGCACCACGGGTTTACGTACGCCGACGGCTCTCCGTCGATGAGCGACGACGGCGCCGTGCGCGCCGCGCTGCGGCACCCGCGCAAGGCCGACGCGACGGTGCTCCTGCGCCCCTCGCGCGGCGGGGGACCGCAGTTCGAGCACGAGTGCACGTGCCGTCAGTGGGGCGTGTGCGAGCACACCGCGGCGGTGCTCGCCGACCTGAGCATCTCCGACGCCCTGCGCGACGCGCTCGTGGGCGACGATGACGTCGGCGCGCCGCTCGAGAAGCTCCCGCGCTGGCGCGAGGCCGTGCACCGCGCGCTCACGGCGGAGCGCATCGCGACCTCGTGGCTCCCGGTGGAGCCCGCCGCGCCCGCCGCGCCGCCCGAGTACTTCGTGATGCTCCCGGCGGCCGATGCCGCAGGGCGCTCGCTGCAGTCGCGCGTCGCGGGCTTCGACGGGACGCCCGCCCTCGAGGTGCGCGTGCGCCTCCCCGGCGCGCGCTCGTACCTCGACGCGGGGGCCGTGCGCAGCATCGCCTTCGCCCCCGAAGACCGTCGCATCTTGCGCTTGTTGGAAGCGCGCTCGGGCAACCGCAAGGGCTTCAAGGCCACCGGCACCGAGGCCGCGCTCGCGCTGCATCTCCTGCGCGAACGCCCCGCCGCGCGCGTGATGCTCGCCGACGGCGCGCCGCTGGCGTTCGCGACCGAGACGCTCGCGCTCCACGTGGTGCGCACGCGCCTCACGCGGCGCCAGCTCTCGATCTCGCTCACGCCCGACGAGGGCACGGTGCGCACGATCCAGGGCGTTACTACGGGTAACCGCTGGGACGACGGTGACATGGGCGACGACACCGTGACCGACGCGCTCGAGGCGCGGTGGCGCACGCGCGAGGGTGGCGTCGACGTGCCGTCGCGCGAGACGGTGCTCTTCCGCGGGCCGTACTCGTTTCTGTGGGTGCCCGCGCGGCAGCGGGTGTTTCCCGTCGACCCGAGCGTCGACCCCGAGACGGCGTGGATGCTCCAGGTGTCGCCCGCCGTGGAGTTTCTCCCCGAGCACGCCGAGGCGCTGTGGAAGGGCCTGCGCAAGCGCCTCCGCGGCCGCGCCGTGGGGCTCCCGTCGGCCTCGACGCTGGGCATCGCCGATCGCGTCCCCACCTTCGTGCTCCACGTCGACGGCACGCCGTTGAGCCTCACCGCGCGCCTCGACGCGGTGTACCCGCACGGCGCTGTGGCGCTCTCTCCGTCGCGCCTCGCCGAGGCCGATTCCGACGACCGTCGCGACGGTGAACTCGAGGCGTCGGCGCTCGCCGCGGTGAGCGCAAGCGGGCTCCGCTGGGAGGGCGCCCGCGAGCTCTT
>CAISKJ010000005.1 GCA_903885885.1 uncultured delta proteobacterium | reverse complement strand
CGATGCGCAGGTTGGACGCGCCCCGCGCGAGCTGCGCGAGCACCTGCGCCTCGCGCGGCGTGAGGCCGTGCCGAAGGGCCACCGCGTGCGCGGCGTGCTCGGCGCGGAGGGCCTCCTCCTGCACGATCACCAGGCGTAGCGCGCCGACGCCGTGGGCCGCGAGGTCGACGGAGGTCACCGTCACGTCGGGGTGCGGGCGCAGCGGGAGCTTGAGCCGCGCGAGGGTATGAGGTACAGGCCCGCGAGCCGCGCCGCCGCGTGCCCCGCCACCCACGCGCCGAACGAGTGCCCCACCAGCGTAACGGGTGACGGCATCGCCGCCTCGCGCGCGACCACGTCGGCGATCACGTCGTCGAGCGTCGCCTCGGCTCGTCGCGCCCCACGTCGCGCAGGTCGAGCGCCGTCACGCGCGCCTCCGCCGAGAGGCACCGCGCGAGCGGCTCCCACCCCGCCCCGTTGCCCGGACACCCGTGCACCAGCACCACGTCACGCATGATCGCGCCCCCCTCGTGCGACATCCGCTGCCGCGCTCGACGCCTACCACACGCGCAGTGCCGCACCGCGTTCATTGTCGTCAACCCGACGCAGCGCGCGACGCCCCCCGCAGCCGCACGTACGCGCGCCCTCTGAGGCGCGACTGTACGAGGCTCGCCGCGGCGCGGTAGCGTCCACCGACGCGGTCCGATGGCGCCGCGAGAAAGCACCGCGCATGCACCGCCCGCCCGCTTCGCTTCGACGTTTCCTCGGCGCCGCCCTCGCGTGCGCTGCCGCTGCGCACGCCTCGCCCGTGCACGCCCAGGCCATCAGCGAGACGCTGCGCGGCGGCCTCGCCGTCGACGCCGTGGGCATGGAGAGCACGCCCACCCGCATCGCCGAGGGCAACTTTCACATCCGACTCCCGCGCGCAGCCCGCGTGCGCCGCGCCCTCATGTTCACCGCCACCCTGTGGAACCAGCGCAACGACGTCCCCGCCGGCCCCGCCGGGTCGCCGCGCATGGTCTCCCTCGGCGCCGGGAGCAGCGCCATCACGCGCACCCTCGAGGGCCCCTCCGACAGCCTCGTCGATCAGACCGTGGGCTTCCCCGCGCGCTGGGGCACGTGGCGCACCGACGTCACCGCCGCGGTGCGCGCCGTCGTGGGCCCCGCGGCCGTCGGCGGCGGTGTGATCAACATCCCCGTGCGCGAGCGCGGCGACGCCCTGGGCGCGACGGCGCCCTACAACGTCTATCCCCTCATTCTCGGGCACACGCTCGTGGTCGAGTACGAGCTCGACGACGGCCCGCTGCGCAACGTGGCCACCCTCGAGCTCAACGCCATCGGCGACGACGTGGCGCGCACCTACCGCCTGCCCGGGCTCATCGCCAACCGCTGCCCCGCGTCGAACCCCGCGGGCGAGACCTTCCCCGCGTCGCTCTCCGTCGCCTTCGAGTACGACAACCCCTACCCCGGCGAAGAGAACGGCGTCGTCACCGCCAACGGCATGCGCCTCACCACCTTCGCGGGCGGCGCCGACGACTGGGACGACAACCTCGGCACCCACGCCCCGCCCGCCTTCGGCAGCAGCCTCTCGTGGGCCGGGCTCATCACCGCGGGCTCCTTCGGCGGCCTCGAGAGCGCGCCCGGCGTCGCCACGGGCGCCCCCGCGGGCGTCGACAACGACTCGCTCACTGTGATGCTGCGCACGCCGCCCCCGCGCCTCGACGACGAGCTCTACGACTTTCGTCCCTACGTCACCGACAACGACCCCACGGTGACGCTCCGCTACGTGGCCGACACCGACTCGTACCTCACCGTGCTGGCCATTCAGACCCTCGCGCGCGTCTCTTCGAGCGACGCCGACGGCGACACGTACACCGACCCCATCGAGGGCGACTGCACCGTCGACACCGACAACGACGGCACGCCCGACTACCTCGACATCGACTCCGACAACGACTGCCTCCCCGACGCGCGCGAGACCGCCGCAGGGCGCGTGAGCGCGCTCATCCCCGGCGCCGCGGGCGAGGTGTGCCCCAGCACCGCTCCCTTCTGCGACCGCGCGCGCGGCGTGTGCCAGTGCCGCACCGCGGCCGACTGCGGCGCCGCCACGCCCGTGTGCGACCTCGCCACGCGCGTGTGCGTCGCCTGCGCCTCGAGCGAGCAGTGCGCCGCGCGCGACCCCGCCGCGCCCGTGTGCGCCACCGCCGGCGACCTCGCCGGTCGCTGCGTGCAGTGCGGCCCCGCCGAGACGGCGGCCTGCGACGCCGCGCGCCCCCTCTGCGACACCGCGCGCGGCGCCTGCGTCGGGTGCCTCACCGCGGCCGACTGCGGCGCCGCCACGCCCGTCTGCGACGCCTCCGCCCGCACCTGCCGCCCCTGCGCCGTCGCCACGCAATCCGTCGACTGCCCCGCGATGCCAACCCCCGTGTGCGCCGTCGCGGGCCCCAACGCGGGCCGCTGCGTCGCGTGCTCCGCCGAGGCGCGCGGCGCGTGCGCGGGCGAGGCTCCCCTGTGCTCGACGAGCGCCGCTTCGCCCAACGTGTGCGTGGGCTGCAACGGCGACCCCGACTGCGCCGGCGCGACGCCCGTGTGCGACGCGACGCGCCGCGTGTGCCGCGCCTGCGACGCGACGCGCCCGACCGACTGCACCGGAGCCTCGCCCGCGTGCGCGAGCGACGGCCGCTGCGTGCAGTGCACCGCGACCAACGCCGCGGCCTGCACGGGACCAACGCCCCGCTGCGACGCCACGAGCAACCGCTGCGTGCAGTGCGACACGAGCGCCGACTGCGCGGGACCAACGCCCTTCTGCGAGCCCGCGACGCGCACGTGCAGGGCCTGCACGCCGGGTGACTGCACGGGCGATCGGCCCGTGTGTGCCACGGGCGGAGCGAGCGCGGGGCGCTGCGTGCAGTGCACGGCGTCGATGCGCGCGGGGTGCCCGATGGAGACGCCCCTCTGCGACGACGCGACGAACCAGTGCGTCGGCTGCCTCACGGGCGCCGACTGCGGCGAGGGCCGCCGCTGCAACGCCGCCGCGCGACGCTGCGAGCCCGACCCGGCCTACGTGCCCGACGCGGGCCCGCCCCCGCTCGACGCGCCGCCCCCCGTCGACGTGATGCCGCCTCCCGTCGATGTGCCGCTCACCATGGACGCGGCCCTCCCCCCCACGGTGGGCTACCGGGGCAGCGGCTGCGGGTGCCGCGCGCACGGCAGCGGGTCACCGCGCGGCGCGGGCGCGCTCGCGCTCCTCGCGCT
>CAISKJ010000004.1 GCA_903885885.1 uncultured delta proteobacterium | reverse complement strand
GCGCCGGGCCTACGACCGCGAGAGCGTGCGCGCCTTCGCGCAGCAGCCCAAGCGAGAGCACGTGCTCGCCCTCGGCAGACCCTGACACTCGCGCGCCACGCGGCACCCGCCGGCGCGCTGCAACCCCGAAGAGACGGAGACCCATGCGACAGAAGGAAATCGTAGAGCTCGCCATGCAGACCATGGGCGTCACGCGCGATCAGGCCATCAAGGCCCTCGAAGGCGTGCTCGCCACCCTCGCCCGCGCCATCAAAGAGGGCGACGGCAAGGTGCCCGTCGAGGGCGTCGGCACGTTTCGCATCAAGGTGACCAAGGCCCGCAAGGCCCGCAACCCGCAGACCGGCGCCGAGATCGACATTCCGTCGCGCAAGAAGGTCACCTTCAAGGCGTCGACCGACATGATGACGGCGCTCAACGGCTCGCCCGACGACGAAGACGAAGACGAGAAGTAGGCGCTACGACCGCGCGCGCAGCGCGTCGAGCACCGCGCGGTGCGCCTCGCACGCGAGCACCTCGCCCAGCGCCGCGTCGGTCGGCGCGGGGCGGGGCGCGCACCCCAGCCGCATCCGAAGTGTTCGCCCGTGGGCGTCGCGCAGCCTCGCCGCGAAGGCTCCGTCGCGCCGCGCGCGCTCGGCCAGCGCGCGGCGCGCGCGCTCCTGCGAGTCGGTGTCGGTGCAGATGAGCAGCGCGTCGCAGCCCGCCTCGATGGCCATCGCGGCCGAGCCCTCGACGCCCCACTGATCGGCCACGGCCTTCATGTGAAGGTCGTCGGAGAAGATCACCGCGTCGCTCCCGGCGGCCACGTCGTCGCGCAAGAGGCCCGTCATCACGGCGCGCGAGAGCGTGGCGGGCACCGTCGCGTCGAGGGCGTCGAAGAGCACGTGGGCGCTCATCACCGAGGCCACGCCCGCGGCGAAGGCCGCGCGAAAGGGCGGAAGCTCCACGGCGTCGAGGCGCGCGCGGTCGTGGGCCACGCGCGGAAGCTCCAGGTGGCTGTCGGTCTCGGTGTCGCCGTGCCCTGGAAAGTGCTTCGCGCAGCCCATCACGCCGCCGTCGCGGAGGCCCTCGATCCACGCCACCACGTGGCGGCTCACGACCTCGGCGGTGCGGCCGAAGGCGCGGTCGCCGATGATGGGGTTGGCCGGGTTGCTGTCGACGTCGCACACGGGCGCGAAGCTGAGGTTCACCCCGAGCGCGGCGAGTTCGCGCGCGACCGCGGCCGAGGCGCGGCGCGTGAGGGCCACGTCGTCGATGGTTCCGAGCACGCGCATCGGGGGCATGAGGGTCACGCCCTCACGCAATCGGGCCACGCGGCCGCCCTCTTGATCGATGGAAATGATCGGCGGGGCCCCCACCGGCGCGGCGGCCACGATGGCCGCGCAGAGGGCCCGCACCTGCCGCACGTCGACGACGTTGCGACGGAAGAGCGTCACCCCCGCGAGGTGCCTACGGGCAAGTCGTTCGGCGACGACGGGGGGGAGCTCCACGCCGTCGAAGCCGCCGACGATCACGCCGCCTGCGAGGGTTTCTTCCGATTCGTTCGCGGCGCCCGAGAAGGTGGTCATGGCGGCCGGGAATGAGAGCACGGCCGCGGGCGCTCTTGAAACGTTCCGACAGAATGTGCGCTCGTTGCGTTCGGCGCGTGAGGGTCTCTATACTCCGCTCCCAACACGGAGCGTTCTGTGCGGCCTATCGCGTTCTCGATTCTAGGGGTGGCAGTGGCGGCGGTAGCCTGTACGGGCTCCGGCTACGAGGCCCAATCCGAGGGTGACTCGCCCGCGCGCGTCACCGGGATGCTCTTCGTCGAGCGCGTCGAGGGCGGCAGCGCGCCGGGCGTGCAGGTGGGCGCGCGGTTCCTCCGCATCGTGGGCGTCTCCGACGACGCGCTCTCCGACCTCGTGGGCACCCCCGCCCTGCCCCGCGTGGGCGCGTGCGTCGAGCACGGCACGGCCTCCGACGCCGCCGCGCCCGACCCGCTGCGCGCCGAGGTTCGCCTCCTCGACGTGGGCCCCATCAACGTGCAAACCGACGGGCGCCTCCTCTCGATGCAGCCGCGCCGCTTCCCCGACCTGTGGAACGTCGTGTCGGGCGTTCTCTACGGCGCCGAGGGCGACCTTCCGCTGGGCACCTGGCGCTTCTCGGCGCAGGGTTCGCCGGGCGCCGAGGTGGGCGGCTTCGACGTCACCGCGCAGGCCCCCGAGCGCCTCGCGGGCGTGCGCGTGGGCGACCTCACGCTCCCCATGCCCGCGGGCATGGTGATGCCCCTCGCGCGTCGCGCGTCGCTCGCCGTGCGCTGGCAGCGCGGCACCTCCGACGACCGCATCGCGATCGTCTTCGAAGGCAACGGCTCCATGGTGTGCGGCGCCCGCGACGAGGGCGCCTTCGACCTCGACGGCGCCGCGTACGAGCGCGCCCGCGAGATCGTCGGCAACGGCGGCACCGTGTCGGTTCACCGCATGCGCTCGCGGCCCTTCGCCACGCAGGGCCTCGACGCCGCCACGCTCGTGTTCGACCTCTCGGTCCGCGGCCGCGCCAAGCTCGACTGAGCCCCGCGCGCACACCCCGCAACGCCCCCTACGTAGCCCTCACGCCGAAGCGCCTTCGCAGCGCGGCGCGCCACGGCGGATCGTCGCCGAAGACGTCGCCCGCGAGCACCGCCGCGAGCGCCTGCCGCGACGAGCGCGTGCGCGCTTCGAAGAGGCTCTCGGTGAGGTCGCCCGCGTGGAGGGCCTGCGTGAGGCCCTGGTAGAGGTCCATCGCGGCGTCCATGCGGGCGGCGTAGCGGGCGAGGTGCGCGGCCTCCGCGGCGGGCTCGGCGAGGGCGTGCGAGAGGGCCTCGAAGGCCTCGGCGGCGCCCGCGATCGCGAGGTGCGTGCCCGCGCAGAACAGCGGGTCGAAGAAGCCCGCGGCGTCGCCCACGAGGAGCCACCCGTCACCCACGCGCGTCGAGGCGCGATGCGCAAACGACGCCACCGCGCGCACCGGCGTGAGGCGCGTCGCGGGGGCGAGCATCGTGCGGGCGATGGGCGCGTCGTCGAGGGTGCGCGCGAAGAAGGCCTCGAGCGACTCGCCGCGCGCGCGGGCGCGCATCCAGGTGGCGCTGCACACAGCGCCCACGGAGTTCACGTCGCCGAGGAAGGGGATGTTCCACACCCAGCCGTGGGGAAAGAGCACCGCGTCGAGGTCGCCCTCGGAGTCGTCGGTGTTGCGCGTCACGTGCTGGTAGTGGGCCACGAGGGCCGTGCGATCGAGCCCGTGCACCGCCGCGCGCAGGCCGAGGCGCGTCGCGAGGAGGCTGTCGTGCCCCGTGGCGTCGACGATGAAGCGCGCGGTGAAGCCCGCGGCGCTCCCGTCGTCGCAGCGCGCGCGCACGCCCGTGGCGCGGCCCTGTTCGAAGAGCACGTCGTCGACGGCGTGGCCCTCGCGCACGTCGGCGCCGAGCTCTCTCGCGCGCGCGAGGAGCCGCGCGTCGAAGTCGGCGCGCGGCACCTGCCAGGCGTAGAGGTCGTCGCCCGTCGCGGCCTCGGTGTAGTCGTAGCGCTGCTGTCGCCCCGTGCGACAGTCCATGAAGCGCACGCCGTACTTGCGCACGTAGCGGGCGTCGAGCTCGTCGCGCAGCCCCAGGTCGTCGAGCACCGCGAGCGAGCACGGCGCCAGCGACTCGCCCAGGTGGTACCGCGGAAAGCGCGCCCGCTCGAGCAGCACCGCGTCGAAGCCCGCGCGCGCCAGCAGCGCGGCCATTACGCTCCCCGCGGGGCCGCCGCCGAGGATCACCACGTCGTGACGGGATACGTCCAAGCCCGTTTACTCCGCGCAGGACTCGGCCGCGACGCCGCCCACGCCCGCG
>CAISKJ010000003.1 GCA_903885885.1 uncultured delta proteobacterium | reverse complement strand
GTCGACGCTGACCTCGGCGGTGACGTGCGCCCCCCCGGTACGGCTGAAAGCCCGCGCAGGCCCCGTCGGACCCGCACCCGCGCGCGGCGCGCAGGGCGCCCAGGTGCTCGCCGCGGGCCGTGATGCGCCAGCGCCCTCCCGCCGGGGCGGTGAAGCGCACGACGGCCTCGCCGCCGTCTTGCCAGGGCTCGACCGCGCACGCCGGGTGGCTCCGGTCGGGCCCCGCGGCGACGGCGCGGAGCGCGTAGGCGCGCGCCCCCGGACCTGACTGCGCAATCAGGTTTGCGGGCGTAACCAGCTCCGTGAGTCCGTTGCATGCCGCGGGCGCGGTGAGGGCCGCGGGGGCGACGCACGCACGGGCGTCGTCGGGGCCGGCGTCGGTCGCGCCGGCGTCGGTGGAGGCGGTCGCAGCGTCGGCGGCGGGCGTGGCCGTCTCGGCGCAGCCCACGGCGAGGAGCAGCGCGGCGAGGGCGACGGGGCGCGCAAGCGAAGGAATCATCATGGGCGTTGCGTGGCCGCGGCGCGCGCGATCCGTCACGGCGCTGCGCGGGAGCCCCACCGACTACGCTTCTTTGCGAGAAACGGGCGCCCGAATCGTGTAGCTCCATCGTCGACGATGTCGAAGGTCGAGCGAGACGAGGCGCAGTACGGTGCAGGTGCGTGGTGGGCCTTCGCCGCGGTGATCGCGGTGGGTCTCGCGGCGCGCGCGGTGTACCTCGACCGCCTCCCGGGCGTGAACGGCGACGAGGCCTGGTCGGGCGTCAACGTGTTCGAGGCGCTCCGCGGCCAGCCGGCCTTCGCGCGCACGCCTACGGGCAACCTGCTCAACCCCTTCTACAACCACGCGCTCCTCGCGGCCTCGTGGCTCGCGGGGCGGCCGTCGTTCGCCGCACTGCGCTCCGTGGCGCTCGCCGCGGGCGTCGCCGCCGTGGCGCTCGCGTACCCGCTCCTGCGCGCGCCCCTCGGCCGCCGCGGCGCCCTCTACGCCACGGCCCTCGTCGCCGCGTCGCCGCAGCTCATCGCGTACTCGCGCTTCGGGTGGGACACCTGCGAGAGCGGGCTCGTCACCCTCGTCGCCCTCGCCGCGGCGATGCGACAGCTCCCCGCCCACACGGCCCTCGCGCTCCTCGTGGCGCTGTTCGTTCACCCCACCAACGTGTTTCTCGCGCCCGTGCTCGCGGCGGCGTTTCACCCCACGCTCGCGCCCGCGTGGGCCGCGCTCACGCCCGCGCTCCGCCGTCGCCTCGCCCTCGGCGGGGCCGTCGGCCTCGGCCTCGCGGCCCTCGCGGGCGCCGTCGTGCTGGGCCAGTTTGCCACCGAGGTGAGCCTGCCCACCGTCGGCGAAATCACGCTGCGCTACGGCTCTTCGCGGCAGTGGATGGGCCTCGTCGGTGGCTACGCGCGGCTGCTCGCGGGCGTGTCGGCGTGCGAGTTCATCGCCGGTCCCGTCGCGCCGGTCGTGCGCCTCGTCGCCGCCGTCGCGACGTGGGCCGCGCTCGTCGCCGCGGTCGTGGCGTTGCGCAGCCCCGCGCCCGCGACGCGCGAGGGGGCGCCCTTCGGTCACGGTGCGCGGCGGGCGCTCGTGGGCTCCATCGCGCTCAGCCTGCTGGCGCTCTACACCCTCTCGGGCGACCGCGGGATGCGCCCCCCAACGGGGCGCTACGCGATGTTCGTCGTGGTGCCGAGCCTCGTGGCGCTCGCGGCGGCGGCCGACAGTTTTGCCGCGCGAACGGGGCGCGTTCGCCGCGCGACGGGGCTCGTGCTCGGCGCCTGCACGCTCACGCTCGCGCTGTGCGGCGGGTTCTACTTTCGTCCGTTGATCGCCGCCGGCGGCGACGCGCACGCGACCTTTCGCACCGGCCTCCGCGAGCCCAAAGCGGCCGCGTGGGATGCCGTCTCGCGCGCCACGCCGCGCGGCTCGCTCACGGTCGTGCTCGCGGCGCAGTGGTGGCTCTACCTCCCGCTGCGGTACCTCGCCGAGGCGCGGCCCGACGAGGTGCGCGTCGAGCTCATCGACGGCGATTTCCCGTGGTCGCCGCCGCCGGGTTCGGTCGCGCCGCCGTACCCGCGCGCGCCCGACCGCGCCTTCGTGGTGGCCTTCGAGGGATCGCGCACGCTGGCGAGCTTTGCGGCGCTCCCCGGTGCGCGGGGCTTCGCGACCTTCGCCGACCCGCGCGGGCGCATCATTCTGCGCGTGCTCGCGGTGCCCGTGCGCGAGGCGAGGCCGCACCTCACGGCGCCCGTTCGGTAGCGCTACAGGGCGCAGCCGTGCTGGCGAAGGTACGAGGCGCGCGTGGTGTCGTCGGGCTGCGCGGCGACCACGTCGCGCTCGTCGCGCATGCAGCGCGCCTGGTGCGACGGCGACCCGTGCGAGCGATCGTGGCAGAAGTGCTCGATGACGGGCTCGCACCGACTCCAGAGGGCGCTCGCCGAGGGGGAGAGCGCGGTCTGTTGCGCGCCGCTGCAGGCGGCGACGAGCGACAGGAGCGTGAGGGCTGCGAAGGTGTTTCGGGTGTGCTTGTTGGGCATGGCCGGACACACTGCAGGTCACGTTCCAGCGGGAAATTCGCGGTGAGCGCCACGCGCGGATGTGGCGCCCGGCGCCACGCGGGCCCATCGGGTGCGGCAGGCGCGTACACGCCGCGCACTTCGCGGTCCACGGCGTCGCGGTCCTCGTGTACGAAGGTCAAACCGCCATGCCCATGCCTACCGCGCGATCTCACGGAGCGAACACACCGACCCCGGCGCTCCGCGCGCTCGCGCCGCTCATCGCCCTCGCGTTGGGCGCGTGCGCATCGCCGTCGCCTGCACCGGTCGACGCGGCGCGCATCGACACCGCGGCGCTCGACGTGAAGGCCCCCGGCGATGCGAGCGCGGCACCCGACGCGTCGACTGTGGTCGATGTCACGCCCGCGGTTGATGTACCCCCGATGGTCGATGGGCCCCCCGTGGTCGATGTCGCGGTCGATGTCGCGCCCGACGCGGAGCCGCGCTGCACACGCGACGACGCCGACGCGCTCGTGCTCGCCCTCCGCGCCGCGCCCGCGCCGGGTGTGAGCGTGGTGGCCGCGCCCGGCGCGCGCTTCGAAGAACTCCGCGCCGCCTTCGACGCCACGCCCGCGTCGGTCGCGCTGCTCACGCGTGTGCGGGCCTATGCGCGGGGCAATCCGCCGGCGCTGGCCCGCGGCGACGCCGGCGCCTACCAGACCTTCTCGACGCGCGCGCTCGGGGCCGCGCTGGTCGCATGGCACGACCGCGACGCGACGGCCGCCTCCGTCGCGCTGCGCACGCTGGCGGCCATGGCCATCGAGCCGGCGTGGCTCACGACGGCGACCGACGTTCCGCTGCGCTTCGGCGCCGCGCTGCTCGCCATGGCGGCCACCGTCGATCTGCTCTCGGCCACGGCGATCACGCCCGCCGAGCTCGCCGCCGCGCGCGCGTCGCTGGGCACCGCGGCGACGAGCATCGAGGCGTGGCTGCAGGCGGGCGGGCTCTTCTTCACGGCGGGGCACCTCGACAACCACGGGATGCGCATCGGCGCCGGGCTCGCCGCCGCCGCGATGGTCACCCCCGCCTCGGCGGTGAGCGACGACACGCTGCGCTGGGCGCTCGCGCAGATGTACGCCTCGGTGCAGCAGCAGACGGGCGGCGTCGCGGGCTGGGCCGAGGGATCGACCTACTTCGCCTACGCCTTCGAAATCGGCGCGCCCGCCCTCACGGCCATCGACCGCGCGTGGACGGGCGACGACGCCCGCTGCGTGCGCTGCCCCGGGCACGCGGTGTCGGCGTGCGGCGCCGCGTCCGTCGAGATCGTGCGCCCCTCGCGCGACCCGCGCCTGCGCGACCTCGTCGCGTGGAGCGCCTCCCTCGAGACGCAGGGGGCCTGGCTCGCCCACGTCGACGACAGCCGCATCGCGGGTGTTCCTGCGCCGCTCCTCGAGGCCATGGTGGGGGCGCGGGCCTACGCGCGGTGGTCCATCGATGGCCCCGTCGGCAGCCTCGGCGCGAGCCTCTTCGTGCACCCCTTCGTGGCGCTCGCGCTCCCTGCGCCGCCGACCGCGCTTCTCCCGCCCACAAACGTGTGGCCCGCCGCGGGCACCGCGCGCGTCGAGGCGCTGAGCGCGACGGGCGCGGCCCTCGAGGCCTTTCTTCTCGGCGAAAACGTCGCGGCGCAAGCGGGCGTGGGCCACGAGCGCCCCGACGTGGCGACGCTCACGCTCGCGGTCGGCGGCGCGCTCATGCTGGGCACGTCGGGCTACGGCTCCTACGACGATCGGCTCGTCTACGCGCGCGCCGACGCGGCCTCGGGCATCACCGTCGAGGGTGACCTCTCGCGCGACCTCGGCGCGGGCGAGGCGGGGCCCGCGGGCGCGCTCACCGTCGAGGGCCCGGCGGTCGTGTCGCGCTTCACGGCGAGCGGCGTGGCGGTGTCGCGCGCCCTCGCGTTCGAGGGCTCCACGATGGTCGTGAGCGACGCGCTCGACGTGACGGGTGAAGCGCGCGACGTGGGCTGGCACTGGCACCTGCGCGGCGCCCTCGACGCCGCCCGCTGGCAGTGGACGCTGGGCGCCCGCCGCTGCACCGCCACGCAGTCGGGCGAGGTTTCAGCGGTCACTCGCGAGACCGCGCCGCACATCGACGTGTACGGGCGCGTCGAGATGCACCCGGTGGTGCGTCAGCTCGCGCGCCTCGCGGTCGGGCGCCACACGCTCGTGACGCGCATCGACTGCGAATAGCCGCGCATCACCGTCGCGCGGCGCTCGGCTGCGTGTTGCACGCGCGGAGCCCCATGCAGCGGCCGACGTGCGAGATCGTCGCGGTGTACGCGCCGCCGTGGGTGCAGCACACGAGGCCGCCGCCGCAGCCCGTTCGGTCGTTGCAGGGGGCGCCGGCGCGCGACGGCCGCGCGGGGGCGACGTGCGCGGTCACGGCCGCGTCGGCGGGCGTCGCAGCGTCGTCGGGCGATGACGAGGGTACTGCCTCTCCCGGTGTCGATGGTACTACGAGGTACCCGTGCTGCGCGGCCGCGTGGCAGGCGTTGCACGTCGTCGACGCGGCGGCGTACGCAGCGCGCGCGGCGGCGGCATCGCGCGCGGTGACCGCCTGCGCGAGCGCGGGCATGCGCTGGCGCAGCGACGCGAGGGCGGGGCCGAGCACGTCGCGCGAGACCTCTTCGGGGGGCGTGGCGCCGGGTAGCTCGTCGAGCTCTTCGTCGAGCTCGTGGAGGGCGTAGCCGGCGAGCTCCCAGCGCCCCGCGACGATGGCGCGGCCGAGGAGCTCGTAGCGCTGCCCGACGCGCACCATGATGGGCCCGTAGCGGGGCGGCGCGGCCGCCTCGGCGCACGCGAAGGGTCGCCCCTCGGCGGTGATGCGCGCGGCGTCGACGCCCAGCGCGACGAGCGCGCGCACCGCGGGGCGCAGGCTCTCGGTGGTGGTGCAGTAGGCGTAGCTCTGGGCGTCGAGCACCACGCGCTCGACGCGCCCGTTGGCGTGCAGCACGCGCAGTCCGCCGGCGGAGCGCACGGGGGAGCCGCCGCCCAGCACGGGGTGGTCGTAGGGGTTGCGCGGGGCGTCGTCGGGCATCGGCGCGATCGCGAAGCGACGATCGCCGTCGAGCACAAACCGGTACCGCGCGTTGACCGAGAGGCGCGCGAGGTCGGCCGCGGCGTTCGGGCGCAGGATCTGGGCGCGGTCGCCGCCCGCCGTGCGCAGCGCGGTGTGGAGGGGCGACACGGCGACGCGGCAGGCGAAGCGCGGGTCGTCGTCGACGGCGGGAGCGGGGGCCGCGGGGCGCGCGCACGACGCGAGCGCGAGCGACGTGAGGGCGAGCGCGAGCGGAGGGAGCTTCACGCGGGCGGTTGTATCAGCACCGCCCGCGGCGCGTCAGGGAAGGCGAAACGTGACGGGCGCCGAGGTGGTCGCTACGGAGGTCACGCGGACGGGCGGCGGCCTACGGCGCCGCCGCGTCGCCGGCCTTCGTGCGCATGCGGAGGTTGAGCATCTCGACCAGCATGGCGAAGCCCATCGCCGCGTAGAGGT
>CAISKJ010000002.1 GCA_903885885.1 uncultured delta proteobacterium | reverse complement strand
CTGGGCGAGCTCACGCGCCTCGTCCGCGTGCTCGGGTGGCGCGGCACCGTCGGCGTGTTCGCGGGCGCCGAGGTGATCACGCGCCTGCCCGCGGGGCGTCGCGAAGACGCGTACACCGTGCTCCGCGAGCTCGTCGACAACGCCGACGGCGGTCGAGGCTTCGTCTCGATGCAGTCGGTGATCTCGGGCGCGCCGGCGCTCTTCGACGGGCCGCGCAGCCTGCGCACGCTCGCGCCCCTGGCGATGCGCGTCGCGGTGACCACGCCCGCGGCCGACGGGCTCCCGCCGCCGCACTGCCCGGTCATCGACGCCGATCCGCCCGCGGGCTGGAGCAGCCCGGGGCCCGCGCCGGGCGCTGTGAGCCCCGTCGCGTACGCGTCGTTGCCCGCGCTGCGCACGCTCGTCCGCGCGGCCCGCGGGCTCCCCTCGGCGGAGCCCGTGGTCACCATGAGCGTCGGCCACGAGAAGATCGACGCGACCATCACCTCGCTGTTCGCCTACGCCGCGATGGAGAGCTCGGTCTTCGCCCTCCTCACGGGCGCGTACGGCACGGGCAAATCACACCTTCTCATGCACCTGACGGCGCGCGCGCTCGCCGACAAGCGCCCCGTGCTGCGCCTCTCGCTCGAGCGTCTCGACATGGACCTCGGCAACCCCCAACGCCATCTGCGCAGGCTCCTCGAGCACGGCGCGCTGCCGCTGCCGGGGCGCCCCGGGCCGCTCGATCGACTGGTCGCGTGGACGCGCTCGCCGCTCCAGCTCCGACGCCTCATGGCGGCGCTCGAAGAGATCGACGCCGCCGGGGGTGAGGGCTCGGCGCCTGCTCACAAGGCCCGGAGCTTCGCCGCGAAGTCCGCCAACCCGGGAGCGGCCCTCGAGTCGTGGCTCGGCGCCGCGGAGCTCTCGGGTAAGCCCTCGAACGCGAACTATCGCCAGGACGCCTACCAGCGGCTCCTCTTGTGGCTTGCGCTCCTGCAGAAGCTCGAGGGCTGCGAGGGCCCCGTGCTGCTCATCGACGAGGCCGAGAACCTCTACCGCGGCGGCACCTCGCGCATCGAGCGGCGCACCGCACTGCGCTCGCTCTCGTTCTACTGTGGCGGCGCGCTCCCGGGGGCGTGCGTGGTCATGGCCATTACGCCCGACGCGCTGGGCGCGCTGCGTGCCGAGGCGAAGGAACTCCTCGACGACGTGGCCGAGCAGCGCACGGTGCTCGCGTGGGAAGACGCCGCGATGCTGCGTCGCAGGCTCACGGCGCTGGAACCCATCGCGGTGCCAGCGCTCACGAGCGAGTCGCGCGTCGTGCTCGCGTTTCGTGTGCAGAAGACGCACGCCGAGGTGCGCGGCCGCGTGCGCGATCCGGATTGGGCCCGCTGGGTGACGGCGCTCGTCGGCGAGGACATTCCACCGCGTACGCTGGTGCGCAGGGTGACCGACCGACTCGAGCGCCTGTGGTGGGCGCAGCACGTTTGCGTGGCGGGCTGAGGGCTCGCCACGGTCACCCAAGGCCTGCAGGGCGCCGCGGTCGCCTCAGGGACGGCGGCGGGGCGTGGCGCGCTCGACGGCGCCGCGGATGCGACGCACGATGTCGACGGCGTCGCGGCGGGTCAGCGCGTCGAGGGGCGACAGCTCGGCGGCCAGGGAGCGCGCGAGGTGCGTGGTCGCGTTGTCCTCGGCGTCGTCGAAGAACTCCGAGAGCGAGAGGCCCAGGCCGCTCGCGAGAGCCTCGATGGACGACAGCGACGGGTCGCGGAGGCCGCGCTCCATCTGGCTCACGTACGACACATCGAGGCCCGAGCGCTCGGCGAGCGCGGCCTGCGTGAGGTCGGCGGAGAGGCGGAGCGCGCGGAGCCGCTCGCCGAATGCGACGGGGCTCGAGGTGGGGGCGGGGGGGGCGCGTCGGGGGCGCGTAGACATGGGCGGGAACACACACGATCCGCCGCGCAAGAAGAAGAGACGTTGCTTCGGTGCGAGGCTAAGATGATCGTGCCACAGTGGGACGCTCCTGGCAAGCCCGTTCGCCGTACGCGCCGAGAATTTTCGCGATCGATGGTTCGATCGTCTCTTGGGGGCGATGGATGGTTGAGCCTAGACAAATCCTCCGCGTTCGTGCAGAGGGACGTGCGACGGGGCGCCCGCGGCGGGGCGGCGGGGCGGTGGCGCCCTACGGTTCGACCGGGGCGTCGGGGGGGGCTTCGCAGCGGGCGAGGTCGAGGGTGCGGGCCTTGCGGGCGCGCTTCGGGCTGAGCTCGACGCCCACCGCGTCGAGGCCCTCGGCGTTGGCGACGGCGAGCGCGGTTCCGACGCCGCAGAAGGGGTCGACGAGGGTGCGGCTCGGCGTCTGGGTGCGCACGAAGCGGGCGGCCATGCGGGCGGCGTCGAGGCCCATGGCGCGGCTCCAGGTCATGGCGCCGAGGGAGGGGAGCACGTCGGGCGCGCAGCGCGACAGGTCGGGGACGACACCCCGCGAGAAGCACAGCAGGTGCGCGTAGCCGGGCCTCCCGGGGGTGACGGTGCCCGCCGGGTGACGGCACACGACCTTGTGCCACAGGAGCGGGTGCCCGGTGTCTTCGGCCGCGCGCTGGACGAGATAGGCCTTGTCGATCCAGCGCTTCTCGACCTTGATGTCGGTCTGATAGAAGATCGCCACGCCGTCGTCGGGGGTGCGCGCGAGCACGAGGCGCGCGGCGTCGATGAACCACGGCTTCCACGCGTCGAGGCGCATGGGCGAGAGCTCCGAGACGTCGGGCAGCGAGGTGAAGAGGCTGCACCCGTCGAGCACCGGCGAGCGCGTGAGCCACGCGAGGGCGTCTTCGCAGTGAACGATGCGCGAGGGCGGGGTCACGGCGCGGGCGCGGCTCGCACCACGCAGCGAAAGCCGAGGTCGCGCAGCGCTGCATCTTCTGGCTCGCTGGGGCGGCCGACTGCACGGAGCTCCACAAATACCCGGCGCATGTTTCGGGCGCTGGCGTCACCGCTCCACTCGCGCGTGCCGCCCGCTCGCGCGATCGCGTGCTGTGCGATCGCAGCGCGCCATTCGGCGCCGGTGGGCAGCCCCGCGCTGGCGCCGTAGGTCGCCGCACAGTAGGCCTGCGCGTCGTTCCAGGGCAGGCAGTTCGCCGCGTTGCCGTCGGCGGCTCCACCATTCTGCCAGTTGCAGCCGAGCCCGCTGCGAGGCCGCAGACACGTGGCGGGGTGCGCGAGGACGCAGGCGCGGTACTCGCCCGTGTGCACAGGCTCATGCGCGATGTAGAAGGCCCCTGCGCCGTTCTGCCCATCGACCCGTTGCATGCCTGGAGGCTGAGGACCGAGTGCAGGCGTCGTCGGCGCTTCGACGGCCACCGAAGACGGAGCAGGGGCCGGCACGGCGGGGGGCGGCGCAGGCGCAACGGGGGTCGGCGTCGGCGCGCTGTCGAGCACGGCGGCCTGCATCGCCGCGGGCGCGGCGTCGTACTGCGTGCGCACGACGACGACGGCCAGCGCCGCTCCGATGAGCGCGAACGCGAGGGCCACACCGAGGTAGGAGCGCCTGCTTCGCTGCGGCGCGATCGGCGTGGCCTGCGTGCTGTTGAGCCTGGTGCGGAGCCCGTCGGACTCGCGGCGCACGCGTGCGAGCTCGACCTCGCTCGCCGTGGGTTCGCGGGCGCTGCGTTCGGTGAGCGCGTTGAGGGCCCCGGCGAGCTCGACGGGCACCTGCGCGCGCTCGTAGGCGTAGAACTCCCGGAGCATCCCCGCGAGGAGGCGCGCGACCGCGTCGGCGCTGTCGCTGCTCACGCCGCCGCGGAGCTGGTAGTGCGCCGCGATGTTGCCGAAGTCACGGAGCGACGTGAGCTGCGCGCGCGTGTCGCGGCTGAGCGCCCCGTCGATCTGCTTGTGCTCGAGGAGCTGGTCGAGCCCCTTGCGCTGCTTCGCGAGCCCCTCCACATCGACGCCCTCGCGGTGGAGCACCGCGTAGAGCACCGCCTCGGCGCAGCGCCGCGCGCGCCACACGAAGACATCGGCCGACGCGTCCCAACGTGCGCGGGCGGCCTCGCGTAGCTCGTCGCCGACGGCGCTCGACACGCGCGCGGTGAGGGTCGATGTCGCAGACTTTCGATCGTTGGCCATGGGGTCTCGTCGCCGCCCTTCGCGTATCGCAGGCCGCGACGGTACACACCCGGCAGGCGCGCGAACAATGGCGCGGTGCAGCCCCGCCGCGAGGCGGTGCTCAGCCGGTGGGCGGGTCGACGGGGCCGCGGTTCGGCGCGCCGACCTTCGACGAGGCGCCGCGGCGGAAGAAGCGCTCGGGCCAGTCTTTGGGGCGCCTGCCCTTGATGCCGAGGCGCACCAGCGCGCCGTAGGTGTCGCGGCGCACGGCGTTGATGTCGGCCACGAGCGAGGTGATCTCCCGCGCCCGGTGGGTGGCGCGCGCCCCCGCGGCGCTGCCCCGCTGCGCCAACGCGGCGTCGCCGCCGACGATCACCTTCGCGAGGCGCTTGCCGAGCTTGCGCAGCGCCTCTTCGGGCTCCGACTCGAGCGACGACGTCCACCCGCGCACGCGCTTGAGCTGCGACTCGAGCCCCAGGCGCACGAGCGCCCCCAGGGTGAGGGGGCCGAGGTAGCGCGCCTTGTAGACGGCAGAGCAATTCCGACGATTTCTGACGGTCACGGGCGAGTGCGTGGGGGCCTCGCGTTCGACCGCGTCGTCGTGTAGCACCCCCGCCCGGACGTCG
>CAISKJ010000001.1 GCA_903885885.1 uncultured delta proteobacterium | reverse complement strand
GACGACGTGGTGGTGCGCACGCGTCAGCATCGACCCGCCGACGACACGCTGCTGCTCACCGTGGCGGTCCCCAACGGCGCGCGGTGGACCGCGTGGGAGGTCGCGCTCCAGCCCGGCGAGCCCGGCGCGTACGCGGGCGCCGCGCGCTTTCGTGCGCCGCGCGCGAGGCCCGTGGCGGGCGCGCAGGTCGTCGAGGCCCCGCTGCGCGGCGGCGGGGGCTTCACCCTCGAGGCGAGGCTCCCCTGGGCGGCGCTCCCGGGGCTGCGCGAGGGCCTCTCTCGCGCGCGCTTTCGCGTGGCCTACGCCGACAGCGACGTCGAGGCGAGGCCCGCGGTCGAGAGCGTGATCGCCAACGGCGGCGGCGACGCGCGGCACCCGCAAGACCTCCCGCCCACCGTGGCCGCGTCGACGGCGGTCGCGGCCGCGTCCGTCGACCTGCTCGCGCGCTTTCGGCAGGAGCATCAGGTCGCCGAGGGCGTGCGCCCCGTGCTCGATCGCCGCGGCGACCTCACGGGCACCGCCGAGGCCGAGCGCGTGGTGGTGTTCCCGCGGCACATCGTGGCCTTCGGGCCGGGCGTGGCCGCGGGGCAGGGCTACACCTTTCTCGAGTTCGCCGCGGGCGACATCGAGGCGGCGCAGCTCGTCGACCTCACGGGCGACCGCAAGCTCGACCTCGCGGTGACGCTGCGCGTGAGCGGCGGGGCCTTCGAACGCACCCTCGTGCACGTGTACGCGATGAGCGCCGAGGGCAACCTCGAGCGGGTGTTCGCGCGCGAGATCGGCCGCCGCGACGGCGCCAACCGCGTGCTCAACGAGGTGCGCTACGCGGGCGGCCGCGTGGCCTTCGAGACGGGCGACGCACGCGGCTACACCGCGGCCACATGGCCCGGCGCCGAGGAGCCCGGCGTGCCCGCGCCGCTCACGCCCTGGGGCACACACCGCAGCGAGCAGTACGCGTGGAGCGCTGCGACGCGATCGTTCACGCTCGCGCAGTCGACGCCCAACGCCGAGGCCGCGCAGGTCGCCGCGCCGCGCGCGGTCGAGGCGCCCGTCGAGGCGCCCGACGTGGGCCCCGACGTGGCCGGTGTGCTGCGGCTCTTCTGCGAGCGCGAGCACGTGGCGCCGGGCACGCGCCCGAGCCTGCGCGTGACGGGCGACGCGGCCGAAGACCCGACGCCCGAGCAGCTCTTCGTGTACGGCCGCACGCTCGTGCTCGTGGGGCCGCGCTTCATGGGCGGCCGCGCCTACGCGAGCGTCGGGCTCGCGGCCAACGCGGGCGACGAGGTGCTCTCGCTGCGCGCGGCCGACGTGACCGACGACGGGCGCGTCGAGGCCATCGTGACCGTGCGCCGCACGGTGACGCTCACCGTGCAGGGGGTGAGCAACACGTCCCAGCGCGACATGGTATTCGTGTACTCGTTCGAACCGTCGCACCGCGGGCGCATCTTCGCCGTCGAGCTCGCGCGGCGCTCGGGCGAGGGGGCCATCGCGAACCGCCTCGTGCTGCCGAGCGCGCGTCGAGGCACCGAGCTGGCCGTCGAGGTCGGCGAAGCGCGCGGGTGGACGCGCGAGACGTACCCCTTTCACGACGCGCCGCCGCAGGGCTACGAGGCGCTCGCGCTCCCGTGGGAGGGGCCTCGCCGCACGGCGTGGCGATGGAGCGGCGCGGCGTTGACGCGCGTGCCCTGAGCCGCGTCTACGCGTCGGGGGCGAAGGCGTCGACGGCGCGGGCGGCCTCGACGTCGCGCGCCGTCACGCCGCCCGCGTCGTGCGTGGTGTACGTGACCGCCACGCGCTGCCAGCCGATGGTGAGGTCGGGGTGGTGGTCCATGCGCTGCGCGACGAGGGCCACCTGCATCGCGAAGGCGACGCCGGCCTCGTAGGTCGCGAAGCGGAGCTCGCGCGTGATCGCGCGGCCGTCGCCCCTCCACCGCGGGAGCGTGGCGAGGGCCTCACGGAGCTGATCGTCGGACAGAGCGGTGCGTGCCATGGCGCGCGAGGATATCGCAGCGCAGGCGGCGCCGCGCGTACGTCACGCCTCGTCGCGGAGCCAGGCGCCGAAGCGCTCGCCGATCATGAGCGTGGGGAGGTGAATGTTCGCCGTCGGCACCGTGGGCATGATGCTCGCGTCGGCCACGACGAGGCCGTCGATGCCGTGGACGCGACCGCGGCCGTCGACGGCGCCGTCGCCCTCGCGCGCGCCCATCGGGACGGTGCCGCAGGGGTGGTAGCCCGAGTCGCACACGAGGCGGATCCACCCGTCGAGCGCGGCGGGCTTCGCCACGGCGCTCGGCGGCGGCCACACCACGCGCCCCAGCTCGCGCATCGGCGCCGACTGCGCGAGCGCGTAGCCGAGGGTGAGGGCCTCGACGGCGAGGGCGCGGTCGTAGGGGTCGTCGAGGAGGCGCGAGTCGATCACGGGCTTCGCGTCGGCGCGCGCGCTCGTGTACGTGAGGGTGCCGTGGCCGCGGGGCTTTCCCACGTGGCACATGATCGACACGAGGGGCACGGCGACGCGCGGGAGGTACACCGCCGAGCCGGGCTGCACCTGCAGGTCGTTGTTGTGGGCGCCGCCCTTCGATCGAACGCGCAGGGCGGTTTGAATGAGCGGGTGCGTGAGGTCGCACACGCCCGCGCGGGGCCACACGAAGAAGGCCGCGCCCGGGTGGTCGAGTAGGCGCGCGCCCACCGCGGGAACGTCGCGCACGAGCGTGACGCCGAGGGCCTCGACGCGCGCCCGCGGGCCGATGCCCGAGCGGAGGAGGACGCCCGGCGTGGCGATGGCGCCCGCGCACAGCACCACGCGCCGCGCGGTGATGGTGTGCACCGCGCCGTCGGCCTCGACCTCGACGCCGGCGACGCGCCCGCCGCGCACGATCACCCTTCGCACGAGGGTGTTCGCGCGAAGGGTGAGGTTCGCTCGCGCGCGCACCGCGGCCGTGAGGTAGCAGCGCGCGGCGCTCATGCGCTCGCCGTGGATCTTGTTCATCGGGTGCGGGCCGTAGCCCGTGGCCGCGGGGTCGTTCGCGTCGTCGCAGCGGGGGTGCCCCGCGCGCTCGCACGCGTCGAGAAACGCCGCCTGCCAGGGCACCAGCTCGGCGCGCGTGTGGCGTCGAATGGGGATGGGCCCGTCGTCGCCGTGCCACTCGCTCCGCACGTCGAGGTCGCGCTCGAGGCGCTTGAAGGCCGGGAGGCACTGCGCCCACGACCACTCGTCGAGACCGAGGGCGGCCCACTCGTCGTAGTCGGAGGGGACACCCCGCAGCGCGATGCAGGTGTTGACCGCCGACGAGCCGCCCACCACGCGGCCGCGCGGCAGCGGAAAGCGGAGCGGTGCCCGGTGGTTCACCCGGTGGCGGTAGCCCCAGTCGTGGTCGTTCACCGAGTTGCGGGTGCCGTCGCGCAGGTCGGGCGGGAGGCGCGTGGGCCCATAGTCGTTGCCCGCCTCGAGGAGCATCACCGCGTGGTCGGCGCGCTCGCTCAGCCGCGCGGCGATCACCGCCCCGGCGGCGCCGGCGCCGACGATCACCGTGTCTGCGTCGTTCGTTCGCATGGAGTGTGGGGCACACTACCAGCGTCGCGGCCGTTGCGCGCGCGGCGTCCGAGGGCGCATACAGTCGGGCCTATGGGAGCAGCGTGCAGCGCGACGTGCGGCATCACCCGCGAGCGTGACAAACAGAAAGACGCCGTGCGCGCGATGGTGCAGCGGGCCTATCCGCAAGGGGTCTCGGGCGATCCCGCGTGGGAGCCCGACGACGCGCCCTTCGCGCCCGACGAGCCCGAGGCGCTCGCGCGGGCCTTCGCCGAGGTGCTGCCCTGCCACGGCTACGTGGTGCCCGGCGAGGGCCGCGGGGCCGACTGGGTGCACCTCGTGGCCACCGTGTCTTCGCGCTCGTGGCTCGCGTTGCGCGAGGGCGCGGGCGAGGCGCCCGACGGGCCCGACGAGACGGTGGTGCGCGTGGGCCTCTCGCCCTGGGGCCGCTACGCGACGCTGCAAGAGGTTCGGCTCCGCGGGGCGCGCGACGGCGACGGCTGGTGGATCGAAGAGGAGCGCGTCGCGGGCGTCGAAGACCGACGCCTCGCGATGTTCGTGAAGGCCGCCCAGGGGCTGCTGCGCGCGCGCAAGGTGGTGGCCCTCGACGCGGCGTTTCTGAGCGAGGCCGTCGACGGCGAGCGCACCCTGTGGAACGTGCTCTTCGACCCCGACCCCATGGTGACCCGCGGCGGGGTCTGGGTGCCTACCTGACCTCGATGCGACGGCCCGCGCGCAGGTCTTCGATGCGGTAGAGGGTGCCGCGCCACGCGATGCCGCCGCGGCGCCACGCGAGCCATCCCGAGCGGGCGGTCATGAACATCATCGAGGCCATGCCGAAGGGAAACAGCAGCGCGGGGAGCACGCTGCGGGCCGTCCATCGGGCGAGCACGACCTGGTGCGCGCAGGCCACGGCGAGGGCCGCGCCCGCGAGGAGCTTCACGCCCGGCGACGGGTGCGCGAAGCCCGCGAAGAGGCCTGCCTCGGCCGCCATGCACACGACGACGAGCGCCGCGAGCATCGCGTAGCTGAAGCGCGCCATCACGGCGAAGGCCGACTTCTCGAGCCCGTAGGCCATCTCGCCGAGGTTCTTGTAGAACTCGAGCTTCACGGCGCCGATGGCGTTCATCACGAGGGGGCGCGCGCCGTGCTTCTTGAGCATCTGGCCCAGGGCGATGTCGTCGGCGATCTCCTGCCGGAGCCATTCGAAGCCCGGCGTGCGGTCGTACACGCTGCGCCGCACGAGGTTGAACATCCCGCCGCCCACGGCCGCGGTGGAGTCGGGGTCGCTCACCTCCCACATGCGCCCCGCGGCGAAGAGCAGGTGGCAGAAGGTGTTGAGCGTGGCGTCGATGGCGAGGCCGTGCTCGGCGAACTGCGGGATCACCGCGAGGTGGTCGCGGCCCTCGTGCTCGCAGCGCGCGAGGGCGCGGCGCAAGGTGCCCGGCGCGAACTCGATGTCGGCGTCGCTGAAGAGGAGCCACTCGCCGTCGGCCACGCCCACGCCGCGGTGCATCGCGTAGAGCTTGCCGAGCCAGCCGTCGGGGAGCTCGGTGATGTGCACCACCTTCACGCGGTCGTCGTCGCGCGCGAGGCGGTCGGCGATGGCCGGGGTGTCGTCGGTGGAGCGGTCTTCGACGATCACCACCTGGAGGTTGGGGTAGTCGTCGGCGAGGCGCGTGCGCACGCCGCGCTCGAGGTCGAGCGCCTCGTTGCGGGCGGCCACGATGAGCGACACGCGGGGCCAGCGCGCCGGCGCGGGCGAGCGGTCGTCGGGGAGCGAGGGGAGCGCCCGCACGCTCCGCACGAGGGCGTAGAGCGACCACGACCACCACAGCGCGCTGAACCCGCAGACGATGGCGTAGAGGTGCGACACGCGGAGGGAGCGCGCCTAGAGGTCGAGGATCTTCCGGAGGCGCTTGGCGTCGGCGTACATGTCGACGTTGGCGAAGACCACGAAGGTCTCCGTCGACTGGGTCGCGAGGACGGCCTCGGCGACCTGCTCGAGGGCCGGGTCTTCGTAGCGAGACTTGAAGCCCGCGGGGCCCGGGAGGCGGTAGTACCCGCGGGGCACCTTGCCGAAGGGCGCGTGGCGCAGCGGGTCGCGCGCGACGAGGACCTTCAGGTCTTTGACCGTGGCCTCGCACTCTTTGAGATCCCACGTGGGCGGGGGCTCCCACACGAGGGGAGGGAGCTTCTCGCCGACGCGCTTCTCGAAGAACGACCGCACGAGGGCGCGGTTGACCTTGCCCGGCGGGGTTTCGGGGTTCGACGGGATGACCAGGACCTTGGACTCGAGCTCGCGCGCCACGGGGAGGAAGGCCTCCCACGCGGCGTCGGCGGCGCCCGCGGGCTTGAACCCGTCGACGCCCAGCTCGCGCGGGGCGAGGGCCGTGAACACGAACTCTTGAGGCGCCTCACGCTTCCAACGTCGCACGAGCGCCGGGCCCGGGATGCCGAGGAAGGTGTCGGCGATCTCAGCCAGCATGAACTCCCGCAGGTAGCGTGTCGCGGGGACGGGGAAGCCGGAGCAGCCGATGTGCAGCATCGCAGCTTGCGAGTATAGCGCCCAAAGCCCCCGCGGGTGTGTTGGATATTGTGAGAACCGCGTACGAAGCCCGCGAGGCGATTGCGGGGCCGCGCGCGAGAGCCGATTGGGTATGATCGCGCCGTGCGTCGATTCCGCAGCGTGAGTTCGGGGTGCGCGGCGGCCGCGGCGGTGTTGCTCTGCGCGGCCGACGGGCGCGCGCAGACGGTGTCGAGCCGACCGCTCGCGTTCAATCTGCAGCTCTTCGAGCCCGCGGTGTCGTCGCGCGCGATGCTCACGCTCGACCTCCCCACCGTGGCGCCGCACCTCGCGGTCACCGCGGGCCTGTGGGGCAACTACGCGAGCACCGTGCTGCGCGCCGACGACGACCCGGTGGTGCGCGGCGCCACGCAGGTCGAGGCGCACGTGGCCCTCGGGCTCTTTCAGCTGTTCGAAGTGGGCGTCGCGTTGCCCGTCGTGCACCAGCGCGTGACGCTGTTCACGGGCTCGTGCGCGCGCCCCGGCGTGAACACCTGCCCCACCGCGGGCGACACGTCGCCGGGCACCTCCCTCGGCGACGTGCGCGCGTACGTGAAGGTGCCCCTCGTGCGGGGCCGCACGGGCCTCGCGCTGCGCCTCGGGGTGGGCTTTCCCACGGGCAACGACGAGGCCTACGCGGGGGCGGCCTACTGGACCTTCGCGCCCGCGCTGCTCGCCGCGCGCACCTTCGGCCCGCTCACGGTGGCGGCCAACGTGGGGCTGCGGCTCAACGAGGCCAACGCGTCGCCCTTCCTCTCGGTGAACGACGAGCTCACCGCGGGCCTCGGGCT